>JAGBCX010000055.1 GCA_017937805.1 Alistipes sp.
GAACCAAACAATAGGCAACCCTTTCGCTCGATGTCGAAAGGTTGAGTTCAACGCCACGATGAACTACAATGCCACCTATACCGATATGATGTTCTACACTGAACGAGAGGCTGCATAGTAAGCCGAGTGGAAGGTATAAAAGAGGAGTCCTCAAATGGTGTTCAAATGCCATTTGAGGACTCTTTTATTTTGCTTTGATTTATGTGTGTGCGTCAAATTCTTGTCGCATTTCGTTTTGACTGACCTTTGAGGTCGAAAAGTCGCGTTTGGTTTTGGATTTTGCTACATTTGGTTTTGGCGATTATATATTTGAAGAAATATCGCCAAGCAGAGGAGTAGATAGTTTGTAATATCATTTGTTGTCACAACAATCCCCGAGCAAATCATTCTGCTCGGGGATTTCTCTCGTCTTTTTCTGCTTTTAGTAAAAAAATCTTTCGTCTTTCGTCTCTTGTCTCTCGTCTTTTTATTATCTTTGCCAAGATTTTAGTAAAGTAAATTCTAAACTATGGAATATCTATATCTTCTGATTTGCCTTGTAGCAATAGTTTTTAGTGCCGATTGGCTTGTGGCAGGAGCTGTAACCATAGCCAAGCGATTCAAAATTTCGGACTTTGTAATCGGTGCTGTGATTGTTGGTGTAGGAACTTCATTTCCCGAACTCGTAGTGAGTTCAATCGGAGCAATAGGAGGTAATTCGGATATCGCTATCGGCAATGTCGTAGGCTCCAATATCTTCAATGTACTCGGTATTCTCGGTTTGACGGCTCTTATTATGCCGGTGGCTGTTTCAAAAGAGAATAGGCGTTTCGACCTGCCATTCTGCATTGCAGCTTCGGTCTTGACGCTACTTTTAGCCTTCAACTTCTTTACGGGTGGCAAGGCAGTTATCAACCGTATTGATGGTTTGATTTTGCTGGCATGCTTTGCACTCTTTATGTACATCTCACTCAAAGGGGGCAAGAAACAAGAGGCGGAGTCGAACGAAGAGGTTTCAAATAAGCAGTTGGCACTCGGCATTGCGAAGGTTATCGGTGGTCTTGGAGTACTTATCATTTCGAGCCGTTTCTTTCTCGACAACGCCATTCTCATTGCCAAGGCTTGGGGCGTAAATGAGGCGTTTATCGCCATTACACTCGTTGCGTGTGGCACATCACTGCCCGAATTGGCGGCATCGTTGGTTGCAGCAGCAAAGAAGAACACCCAACTTGCATTGGGAAATGTCATCGGCTCCAACATCTTCAACCTGACACTAATTTTGGGAACGGCCTCACAAATTACGCCATTGACAAGCATCGGCATTACGGTAATCGACTATGTAGTGATGATTTTTGCAGCAGTAATACCGCTTGTACTCGGAGTCAAAGGCAAATTAAATCGTTGGGCAGGAGCCTTTATGTTCCTCTGCTTTGTGGCATACAATGCATATCTGCTCTATTCGCAAATGAATTAAAAATTATATACTCATATTATGGAATTTGTATTTGAAGGAATCGTATTTGCCATCTTACCGGAGCAGAGTGGAACATCGGCTCGTGGAGAGTGGCACAGTCAGAATGTAGTATTTGAGATGCAGACCAACTCGCCCTACCCTCGCAAGGTAAGCGTAAAGTTCTTCAACAAACGCGATGATGTTGCTCGTCTTGTTGTAGGAGCGGCCTACAAGGTTACTTTCGATGTCGAGTCGCGCGAGTATCAGGGCCGTTGGTACACCGATGTCGTAGGTCGCCGTGTTGAGCCAAAGGAGGCTGCACAAGTGGCACAAGCAGAGTATAGCGAACCTATGCCGACTGCTGCACCTGCACCTATGGCGGCACCAATGCCTACCGAGGAGCCGGCAATGCCAGCACAAAGTGCTGCGGTGGTTGATGACCTTCCATTCTAAGCAAAAACAAGCAACAAATAACTAAACAACCTAAATCCAAAAAACAATGAAAACACTAAGACGATTATCTATGTTTTTCGTGCTCTTGCTATCGGTATTTGCCGTATATGCAGGTGGCATCGGCAATGCGAAAGATTTAGTAGCATTTGCAAAAGCTGTAAACAACGGAGAGGACATCTCCGCATGGCGTAACGAGAAGGGCCATATTGCTCTTGAAGGAGATATTGATATGGCGAAGGTGAAGAAATGGGTACCAATCAAGGAGTTTAAGGGTACTTTCGATGGTAAAGGACACGCCCTTCTCAACTGGAAAACCAAGCAGGGCCTATTTGACCTTATCGCAGAGAATGGCGTAGTGCAAAATCTCCGCATTGATGCTTCGTGCTCGATGGACGTATTGACCAAATGCGACGAGGTTATCGCCGGATTTATTGCTCGCGTAAATAAGGGTACTATCCGCAACTGCGAAAATGGTGGTAGCATCAAGTACAAAGGAGCCTACACCGAGAAGCACATCTACATCGGAGGTTTGGTTGGTCAAAACGGCTTCATTATTACCGATTCGCGCAATACGGGTAATATTGACGCTTCACTATTCATCGCATCTGAGAGCAAGACATTGAATATCTGCGTTGCAGGTATCGCCTCTTCGACCATTCCAAAGGGAAGCCGTATCATCATGATTAACCGTTGCGAAAACAGCGGTAAAATCGAGTTTGATGGCGATGCTCCACGCGTCTATGTCGCAGGTATCATCGGCTATTCGGGCCGTGCAGGAGTTCGCTATTGCGTTAATCGTGGCGAGATTTCGTCAAACGGCGTGGTGGGCAACCCTGATGCTCGCTATTACAACAATGTTGCAGGTGTTGTGGCTCAATCCGGCCAGCATGTGCAGTGTTGCGATAACTTCGGTAAAGTATCCGTAAGTGGCACTCACTCCTCTTACGCAGGTGGTGTATGTGCTGCGTTGAATAAAGCTTGCAATATTTTAGGTTGCTCAAACTATGGAGATGTAATCTCTACTGCTTCGGTCTCTTCCAACTTTGCAGGTATCTTGGGTGCTTCAGGTGATGGTGCACATCTCTGCAACTGTAACAACTACGGTACTGTAAGCTTCAAGGGTACAACCTCGAAGTCCGGCTCTCACATAGGAGGCATCGCAGGATATATTTTCAGTAAGAAAAATACCAAGTATGGCTCGCGTTTACTCCGTTGTAACAACATGGGTAAGATTAACTGCGATATTGAGCACAACAAGTTCTACGTTGGAGGTGTTATCGGTCGTATTCGCGGTTCGGAGGTTGCTCCTGTCATCGTTGAGGATTGTTCGCATCAAGGCGAGATTTCGGGAGAGGGTTGCCGTGTAGGCGATATCACCGCTTACAAGACATTCACAACTATCAAGGGTGAGTATTTCCACAACAATATGGCAAAGGCCGTTGATGAGCCAAAGGGTGATAAGACCATCTTTGGTCGCGTAACATCAACTACGGGTGAGCCTGTTGTTGGTGCTGTAGTATCTGACGGAGAGTTCTCGGTACAAACCAACGAGGAGGGTTACTACGAGATTAAGTCTAACCTTGCTTCGGCTCGTTTCGTAACTATCTCGACTCCTTCGGACTACAAGTTCTCGTTCCGCAAGAGCGTTCCGCAGAACTTCCTTCGCGTACCTCGTCATGCAAAGGCTGTCGAGGCTAACTTCACACTCGAGAAGCGCGAAAAGTCAACCGACAAATATACCGTTGTAATGATTGGTGACCCACAAATTAAGGGTTACAATGTGGATAGCGCGGCTTACAAACTCCGCAACAAAATCTATCCTGATATCATTGCTCTTCAAGAGTCGAAGGCTGAGAAGGAGGGCGAATTCTTCGCTATCAATCTCGGTGACCTCGTATTCAACGATATGGCGAAGTTGTACGACTACGTAGATGTTATCTCGGATAGCAACGTTCCAATGTTCCACGCTATCGGAAACCACGACCACGACCAGACAACACATCAGGAAACAAAGCTCGGTACTATGCACTTCGAGGAGTACCTCACTCCATCGTACTACTCGTTCAACGTAGGTAAGATTCACTACGTTATCGTAAACGACATTTCGTTCTCTCGCAAGAACTACAAACAAAAGTACCGTCTTGGTTTGGAGTATTGGCACTACAAGTGGTTGGAGCGCGATTTGCAGTTTGTTCCGAAGGACCACACCATCGTAATTTGCGGTCATGCACAGCTCTTCCGCCACTTCGGTAACAAAGATGCCGACAGCAAGAAGAATCTATCGTATGCTCGCTACTCGAAGTTGCTCTCGCAGTATGCTCGCGTATATTCGTGGTCGGGACACTACCACTACAACTTCGGCTACGACTATGCTAACTCTACTGACGAGGCTCATGCACCATTGAAGAATATCACCAGCATCTGTGTTGCTCGTGCTACCGGAGGTTTGCACTGCAACCGCGACCTCTACAACGATGGAACACCTAACGGCTATATGGTAATGGAGGTTGATGGCGAGAATGTCGAGTGGTACTACAAGTCGATTGGTCACGACCGCGACTACCAGATGCACGTCTACGCTCCACACCGCACAGGTGGCGAGTTGGTAAAGGTCAATATCTGGAACTGGTCGAAGGATTATTGGAGTAACCCTGAGTGGTGGGAGAATGGTGTCAAGGTTGGCGATATGACTCACAAGTTCGAGAAGGATATCGCCTTCGTGGAGGACCACAAGGCAAAGGGCCCGCACATGTATAGCCCTAAGAGCAAGCACGACACCGCAAAGCCTTACAACGCTCACGGCATGTTCCATATCAAGCCAAGCGAGGGTGTTCGTTCGGGTGAGGTGCGTGTAACCGACAACTTCGGAAAGACCTATATTCAGAAGGTTGAGTGGTAGTATCTGCTACCTATCTGTAAAAAAAGAGTGCGAGAATTTTTCTGTTCTTGCACTCTTTTTTATACATTTGCATTATGAAAGCGAGCAAACCGATGAAGAAAACGATTTTTATTGCACTCTTCGCTGCACTTTTTGCAGTGATGCCAATTGCGACAAAGGGACAGATATATGCCAAGTTAAATGCTCTGTATGCCGTTGCAGGAGTTATAAACCCTCAGCTTGAATTTGTGGTAGGTCCTCACTCGTCAATCTCGATTGACCCGGTATTTTCCCCATACAAAACCATCAAATGGGGCAAACGCGACGATATTCACGCCCGCTTCGGAATCCTACAAACCGAATACCGCTTCTATGTTAACCGCGAGGTAAAAGGTTTCTATATTAGTGCCAATGCCGGAATGCAGGCATTCGATTTGACTCGCCCTTACCTCTTTCAGAATGGGAAAATACTCTCTTTCGAGCAGGGCTTTGGTCGTGGTTTCGGAGTGATGGTTGGTCTTGGCATAGGATATTCGCACACCTTCAAGGAGCGATGGGTTGTAGATGCCTTCTTCGCATTCGACCGCATGTGGAGTTGGTATAACGACTACTACGCCAATGGCGAAATAAACCTCTTTCCGCGTCATCAGCGCGAGCCAAAATACCCCGACCCTTTCAACGGCTCGGCCGAGTGGCTACCATCGAAGATTGGCGTGGCGATAGGATATAAGATTTTCGACCCTGCATCGAAGCAGAAGAGCTACAAGCAACGCCAAATAGAAAAGATGCTCTCCGAATAGCGAAAAACTGCTACCCCGAAGGATAGCAGTTTTTTCGCCATTAACTTTTAGCCATTAGCCTTTTCGTCTTATAAAATTGCATAATAAGTAGGTTTTCAAGGCTTGCGAAGTTTTGCAAAGCGGAGCATACAAAACGTATGTGAGCATTTGCAGAACAAGCGTAACGCAGAAAACACCTTATTAGGCGGTTTTATGCTACGTAGTAGTGTGATGCCAACTCTACGAACGAAGCCACCTGCTCGTCAATCCACTTCTGGTCACGACCCAACTCCTCTGCCAAAATCTGTGCTACGCGTGGAGCAGCCTTCTGTGCCTCACGAGCATCAACGAAGAGGAGGCGTACACGGCGTGCCAAAACATCATCTACCGTGAGAGCCATCTCGTGGCGAATAGCCCAAAGTACCTCCGCTACGGTGTAGTCGTACTTTTCTGATATCTTCTCGCCGAGTGCAGGGTTCTGCTTAATCATATCGAGGATTGCAGGCTCGTCAGCACCGTAAACGTACATGTGGTCAGCCAAGTTTGGATTTGGACGCCAGCCGTGAATCTTCAACTTGCGAGTTACGCACTTGCGCTTCTCAACCTTACCCAACTTGATAGCCTTATCAACGGTATCCTCCGCCATCTTACGGTACGATGTCCACTTACCACCGGTGATGGTGATGAGGTCGTTATCCGAAACTACAACCTTGTGCGAACGAGAAACCTCCTTCGACTTCTTACCCTCCTTCTTAGGCGCTGCGAGTGGTCGCTGACCTGCAAATACCGAAACGATATCAGCACGGGTTGGTGCAGGATTCATATAAAGACCTGCGGTATCGAGAATAAACTGAATCTCCTCATCGAGTGGGCGTGGCTCACTCTCAGCGGTAGGACGCTGAATATCGGTAGTACCAACAACCACCTTATCGTGCCAAGGCACTGCAAACAATACGCGACCGTCCGAAGTCTTTGGAACCATGATAGCGTAGTCGCTCTGCAAGAACTTCATATCGAGAACGATGTGAACACCCTGCGAAGGAACAACCATCTTTGCCTCTCCCGGCTTATCCATCTGCAACACCTCATCAACGAAGCAACCTGCAGCGTTGATAACAGCCTTTGCCTTTACGGTGTACTCCTTGCCCGAAAGAAGGTCTTTTGCTACAACACCTGCAACCTTGCCCTTCTCATCGTGCAAAACCTTAACAACCTCGGTGCGGTTAGCAACAACACCACCCTGCTCTACGCAAGTTTGTGCCAAGTTGCAAGCCATACGAGCGTCATCGAACTGACCATCGTGATAGACAACACCACCC
>JAGBCX010000056.1 GCA_017937805.1 Alistipes sp.
GCCATTATTGCAACAAGCAATAGCGACACTCACGCCAAATCGAAGCTGCTTGGCAATATCCTTATCTTTATAGGAGCATGCGTATCTGCTACATATATGGTGTGGTTCAAGCACTTAGTAGTAAAGTATCGCATCACCACACTACTGCGATGGATATACTGCATATCGGCTATTGTGATGCTTCCTATTGGCGCGCACGACATCTTTACCACCGACATCTCCGCTATGGATACCAAGATTGTGGTAGCAACTCTCTTTGTACTTATTATACCTACCTATATTCCAAATTTGCTACTAAACTACTCTTTGCGATATGTTGCACCTACAGTAACGAGCATCTACGCATATATCCAACCTATTGTTGCTATTACACTATCGGTATTGATGGGGCTGGATAAGCTACACTTCGACACACTACTATTTGCCACCACTATCTTTGTAGGCGTAGGATTGGTAGTAGAATCATACAGAAATAGAAGTGAGTAGTTAAGATTCACGATAAGAGTCCATATATATTAGAACACCTCTTGCAAAATCTCGATAGAGCGCACTCCCTGCACCATATAGCTTTGGCGGCCATAGCGGTCGGTGAGCATCTGCACAACCATTCCGCTATCGCCATACTTTACGGTCGAAAGCACCACGCCTCGCGCCTTATATCCCTTCATCGCCTGCGACATAGCCGTTGGCTAATTAAGAATTAAGAATTAAGAATTGAGAATTGACAATTAAAAGTATTTTTTGAATTTTGAGATAGTGCCGACTGAAAAAAGTGATTTTTTCCTCATTATTTCTTTTTTAGGTCGCAATGCCCTAGGAGGTGTTGTTTATTTGCGAGAAAGTTTCTAAATTTGCAAAGCTGAACGGTCGTTTCGTGGCTGTTATGCAGACATATAGAAAGTGTTTTCGCAGTCCTTAATCGAAAATGTGGAAGTTTTCAATGCAAGAGGGCGAATGAACAACACCTATTTCTTGTATATATGCAGTTGGTATGTTCTATACCAATGTAAGACTATATACAGGTGTGGGGCATTGTATCGTTTATTCTTGCATAGGTAATTCCACAACCTTCGATTAGATAGACGGAAACCAACTCCACACTTTCTTTATTTATAATAATCGCCTTATTCGGGGTTGGTGGGCACACAGAGATATGCGTATGAAAGCAATTGAACAAACGGATTACCTTGTACCAAAAATCGAGGTAAATGAAGTCTATGTTGAGCAAGGCTTCGGAGTAAGCCAACTCGAACACCCAGATGAAGAATTAGGAAAATGGTAATAACTAAAAACAAAAATATACTATGAAAAAATTATTTTACTTATTTTGCGGTTGCGCTTTTATTGTTACATCGTGTATCCAGCCGAATATCAATGAAGAGATGACTCTTGATACAAAGAGTGGAGAGCCGAAATTTTACGCATCTTTCAACGAAGATGAGTCTCGCACACTGTTGAATGAGCAGATGAAAAACACATGGTGTGCAGATGATAGAATCTCCATATTTATGGGTAACACCTATAATCACCACTACAAGTTTGATGGAGCAACAGGCGACACCAAAGGAACATTCTCGAAGGTAGAAGACCCTTTTATCACGGGCGAAATGCTACCTGCCAACTATGCTATTTATCCATACTCCGACCAAAATAGCATCGATGAAAACGGCATTATTTACACTTCGTTACCTGCTGTGCAAAACTACGAGGCAAAGTCTTTCGGCTTGAATGCCAATACTATGGTAGCAGTAACCGAGAATCTCGAAAACAGATTCTTGTTCTTCCAAAATGTGTGTGGATATGTTCGTGTAAAACTATATGGAACAGATGTAACTCTTAAAAGTGTAACTCTTGCCGGTAATGACGATGAAATTTTGGCAGGTGCTGCACAAATCACAGCAGGATATAACCAAGAGCCTCAACTATCTGTCACCGGCACAGCCGATAAAGTATTAACTATCGATTGTGGAGAGGGTGTAAAGATTGGTGCAACCGAATATGATGCCACATCGTTTGTGTTTGTTGTTCCTCCACAAGTAATGGAAAAAGGCTTTACAATTGTTGCCACCGATATCAACGGCAATACATTTACAAAAACCTCGAACAACTCGCAAGAGGTTAAGCGCAACACTATTCTGTCGATGCCTGAATTAAAGTGGGCTAACGACAATACCCCAAAATTGGAGATTCCGGAGGGAGTACTTACCATTCACAACGACGAGAAAGGTATGTTGTTGGTAGCACTTATGGATTACGCTTATGACGAAATTGTCTCTATGAAGGTAACCGGAATTATGAACGATGAAGACTTTTTGTGGGTTTATTACGAGATGCCAGCTCTGCGCTACCTCGATATTTCAGATATTGATATTACAACATTACCTAACAAATCCTTCTATCAATCGACAAATGTAGAGACGATTATTTTACCTAAAACTTTGCAGACTATTCCCGGTGAAGTGTTCTACGAAAGCGCAGTAAAAGAGGTGTATCTGAATGAGGGATTGCAAACAATCGGAGCTTCAGCGTTTTATAACTGCGACAAACTTACATCTATACATTTTCCTCAAAGTTTAACTACGATGGAGGAGAAGGCTTTTTATGATTGTAATGCCTTGGCAGATATAACCTTTGCCGAAGGTTGTAAATTATCAGCACTCAATAACTATGTTTTTTACAATACAGCTATCACAGAGATTCAGATACCTGCTAATGTGGAGACTATTGCATCTCCTTTCAATTATTGTCAACAACTAAAAACTGTAACTTTTGAAGATAACTCAAAATTAACCTCAATAGGGAGAGCGTTTTCAGACTCCCAAAAGATACCCCTTGAAACGATAGAGATTCCAAATAGCGTAGAAACTATTGTTTACGAAGCTTTTTATTCCGTAGATACTCTCAAGAATGTATATTTCGAGCCAAACTCCTCTTTGCACTCAATTGAGCAGGGTGCGTTCTGCGGTTGCGGTATTCAGACAATTCAAATACCGGCATCTGTCCAGTTGATATATCGAGGCGCTTTTGCTAGCTGCGGTAGTTTAGAGAGTATTACATTTGAGGAAAATTCCTCTCTAACAGATATTGGTATTGGCATCGATAATCTCGAATATTATACAAGCGATAGATATGGCGGAGCCTTCGCTCATTGTAAAAGCCTACAAAGTGTGATTATACCATCATCGGTAACCACAATACATGCAAGGGCATTTTATGGCTGTACAAACTTGTCTAATGTAGAATTTGCCGACGATAGTCAACTTCAAGTTATAGATGGAGGCTGGGGGGAATCTAGCGGTATTGGCTCTTTGTCTATTCGTTCTAATGGATCCTTTGGAGAGTGTTATAAGCTAAATAGTATTACAATCCCCAAATCTGTGACGATAATCGGATGTGGCGCCTTCTGCCACTCTGGGCTCACAACCGTTACCTTTGAAGAAGGGTCAAGATTAGCAGAATTACAAGGATATGTCTATTTTGTAAAATCTTCTGATGGAACTATAAGTTATTATGAGGATAATTATAACAAAAGCGAAACAACATCTGTCGGTGCATTTGCATATACAGATATATCTACAATTACATTGCCTGCAAGTTTGATAAGTATAGGCGATGGAACATTCGCTGAATGTACATCTCTAAAGAAGGTCTCTTTCGAAGAGGATTCTCAACTTATGAGTATTGGAAAGAAGGCATTTAAGGCGTGCGATATCTCTACTATTCAAATCCCGAATAATTTGACTACAATAGGAGAGAGTGCTTTTGCCAAAAATACAAATTTTAAACTTATAAACTTTGAGAAAGATTCAAACCTTACAAATATAGAGGACAGAGCATTTATTAATTGTGGCTCAATAAATTACTTCTATGCTCAAAATGTGACAAAACTTGAACGATTAGGATACAGAGTTTTTGAAGGTTGCGATGATATGCGATTATTTAAGTTAGGAACAGTTGCTCGCCCTAAAGCATACAGCAACTCTTTTGGAGAAATCGGCACCTATTCAGTACTGAAGGTTCCGACTGAAAGCGTAGATGCCTATAAGGCAGCAACCGGTTGGAAAGGCTTTGCTAGTATTACAGGTTTAGACGAATAGACAAAACAGAATATGGCAAAAATAATAAAAAATAGAAGCGCTCAACTATTTTTCACCCTGACACACAATCAGTTTGTCAATGGTAAGATAACAAAGCGTACCTATTTAATGCGTTTGGAGAAACTCTCAAATCACATAAGTCGGAGTTCTACTTTATATGCTGTTATTGCTGATATATTGGCAATGGATTACGAAATCCGTCCACTTGCCAAGTACCGAAAGAACGGTATGTTATATGAAAAATACGATGTATTAATGGAGAAGGTTAACGCCTCTGGGCAGTTAATAGAATTCAAAGTACTTGGTAAAAATGCAAATTTTCATCCCGGGGATCAAGACGATTTACCATCGGTGCCTCATCTGCACTTTTCAGAGATAAGATGCAAAATGGATGTTTATACAGGAATTTTTACCGATGGCACAATGTTATCCGACAAAGAGTTTGTTGCATTATGGAATAATGAAGAGTTTTTCAATAAATTATATAAAAACAGATTGTCATTAATGTTATAATCGTTTAATAGATGCTGTTCAGGCGTATGCAGGTTTCACACAACTAATTGCATACGCCTGTTTTTCTTAATTTGCCGTAGGCTAAAATACCTCTTGCAATATCTCGATAGAGCGCACCGAACGGATAGCCTCCAAGTGGATAGAGTAATACTCGACAAGGCGTGAGAGCATCGCTACACGCTGTTCGCGGTTGAGAGGTATCTCGCCCAAGCACTCCAAATCGCACTCTGTCAAATCGCGCAGCAGCTCCGCCTCCTCGGCATTCATCGTGTGGTCGTGCAGCGGCATAGTTCCCACATACAACCCCTCGCGCATATCAAACCACCACCCCTTGCGGTGTTCATTGCCCGGAAAATAGCCGAGATAGCGGCTCAAATTTGCTAAAAACCAGAGATGGAAATTTGCCACGCCCTCCTCAATCTCGTCTAACGCGCGCACCGAGTTATAGACAAAGTCAAAGAGTGGCTCATTCGCCTCGCTCTCACCCACCAAGCGGTACAACACCTCCGCCATAAAGAGTGCCATCGTAGATTTGCGGATATCGTAAGGCAATGACTTGAAGACCACATCGTTCTGCACCTCGCGCATCTTGTGCAGGTCGCTATGCGAAGACTCCAACCCCTCGAACTGCAAGACAAAGAGAGGCTGAAAGAGTGCCATCTTCGAGCCGCGACCACGAGATGAACGCACCCCCTGCACCATATAGCTTTGGCGGCCATACTTGTCGGTGAGCATCTGCACAACCATTCCGCTATCGCCATACTTTACGGTCGAAAGCACCACGCCTCGCGCCTTATAACCCTTCATTGCCTGCCCCATAGACTCCTTCTGGCTATATTACAACGATAATTTCTCGATTGTTTCGCGCAGTCGCGAGGTGTCGAGGTGGGTATAAATCTCGGTTGTTTCGATGCTCTCATGACCAAGCATCTCCTGCACCTGACGGATACTCGCACCGCCTGCCAGCAAATGCGTAGCAAACGAGTGGCGGAAGATGTGAGGACTTACCGTTTTGTCTATTCCGGCACGCTCCACTGCATCGCGAATAACATAAAAGACCATAACACGAGTCAATGCCCCACCGCGATTGCTCAAAAAGAGAATATCCTTATTTTTCGAATCCTTCGCCTTGCGACAATCCATATATATCATGATGCGCTCGCGCGCCACATTTCCAACGGGCACAAGGCGTTGCTTGCTACCCTTACCCATAACGCGAATATAGCCCTCGCCAAAGAAGAGGTCCGACAAGCGCAGTGCCGTAAGTTCCGACACGCGCAGACCGCACGAATAGAGCAACTCCAACATCGCTCTGTCGCGCTTTCCCTTCGTATTATCAAGCGGTATCGAGTTTATTATCTGCTCCACCTCCTCTACGGTCAAAACATCGGGAAGATGGCGCGTGCGCTTCGGTGTGGATATTAGCTCCGTAGGCGACTGCTCAATCTTATCATTGACAAGCAGATAGTTGAAAAACGCCTTTACACCACTCAACTTGCGGGCCTGCGATGTTTTAGCCTGCTTACACTCCTCAAAAAGGAAGACCAAATAGCGCTCAACCATATATTGCTCCACCTTCGTAGGGGGAACGTTGTACATGCGAAGAATAAAGCTCGCAAAGGTGGAATAGTCGCGCATATATGCCTCAACAGTATTCACTGACAACCCCTTCTCCAAGCGAATATACTGCTTGAAACGCTTTGCCTCTCTATTCCACTTTTCGCTATTATCTGCCATTGCTCTTTTCTCTATTCTACAACTACAAAGATAGTGATTTTTTAACATAATATTTTTTATTGATAACAAAAAAACTCGGAGATTTCTCTCCGAGTTTTTCGCTATCTAATCTTTCGATTATTTGTTATTTGAAATCATAAACTCCAAATCCGACTTCAAGCCAACAACCAAATTGTCATACTCGCGAAGACCTGTACCTCCAGGGATAAGGTGACCACAGATAACATTCTCCTTCAAGTTTGCCAATGGATCGCTCTTAGCCTGAATTGCAGCCTCATTCAAGACCTTTGTTGTCTCCTGGAACGACGCAGCCGAGATGAAGCTCGAAGTCTGCAATGCTGCACGGGTGATACCTTGAAGTACCTGATTCGAGGTTGCCGAAACGATTGGACGAGTCGCAACCAAGCGCATATCACGACGCTTCAACGATGAGTTCTCATCGCGCAACTTACGCATCGATATAATCTGTCCAGGGTGAACATTTGCAGAATCGCCCGCATCGGTAACAACAACCTTATCGTACAACTCATCGTTTACGTCCATGAACTCCCACTTATCGACAATCTGGTTCTCGAAGAAGCGTGAATCTCCCGGATCCTCAATCTGAACCTTGTTCATCATCTGACGAACAATAACCTCGAAGTGCTTGTCGTTAATCTTCACGCCCTGCATACGGTAAACCTCCTGTACCTCATTTACGATGTACTCCTGAACCTTGGTAGGTCCGAGGATACGGAGGATATCGCTTGGAGTGATTGCGCCGTCCGACAACGCCATACCTGCGCGAACATAGTCGTTCTCCTGAACGATAATCTGACGCGAGAGTGGCACAAGATAACGCTTAACCTCGCCGTCCTTTGCAGTGATGACGATTTCGCGATTACCACGCTTAATCTTGCCGAATGTTACCTCACCATCAATCTCCGAAACGATTGCAGGATTCGATGGGTTACGAGCCTCAAACAACTCGGTAACTCGTGGAAGACCTCCCGTGATATCACCTCCGCTCTTACCAACAACACGTGGAATCTTGATGATGATATCGCCGACATGAATCTTCGCATTATCCTTAACTGCAACGTGGGCATTTACAGGCAAGTTGTAAGACTTAACCTCCTCGCCACTCTTGTCGAGAATCTTGATGACAGGGTTCTTTGTACGGTCCTTCGACTCGATAATTACACGCTCAGCCAAACCGGTCTGGTCGTCACGCTCCTCACGATAAGTAACACCCTCGATAACGTTGTCATAGAGTGCCTTACCATCGGTCTCGGCAACTACTACTGCGTTGTATGGATCCCACTCGCAGATCAAGTCGCCCTTAGCAACAGTGTCGCCATCGTTCTTGAAGATGGTCGAGCCGTATGGCAATGCGTGAGTATAGAGTGTAATCTCGGTCTTTGGATCTACGATACGCAACTCCGACTGACGCGAAACTACGATATTGATAGCCTCGCCCTGCGAGTTCTTACCCTTAACGGTGCGCAACTCGTCGATTTCGAGGCGACCTTCGTACTTCGAAACTACATTTGTCTCAACGGTAGAGCCTCCCGCAACACCACCGACGTGGAATGTACGGAGTGTAAGCTGTGTACCCGGCTCACCGATAGACTGTGCTGCGATAACGCCGACAACCTCACCCTTCTGTACCGGACGAGCCGTAGCGAGGTTACGACCGTAACACTTCGCACAAACACCGTGACGCGATACACAAGTGAGTACCGAACGGATATCCACAGACTCAATTGGCGACTTCTCGATAGCCTCGGCAATAGCCTCGGTAATCTCGTCACCTGCCTTACAATATACCTCGCCCGAAACAGGGTCGATAACATCGTTCAATGCTGTACGTCCCAAGATACGGTCGTAGAGAGTCTGCACAACATCATCGTTGCGCTTGATAGCCGTAGCTGTCAAACCACGCAATGTTCCACAATCCTCCTCATTAACGATAACGTCTTGTGCTACATCGACCAAACGACGAGTCAAGTATCCTGCATCGGCAGTCTTCAACGCCGTATCCGCCAAACCCTTACGAGCACCGTGGGTAGAGATAAAGTACTCCAACACCGAAAGTCCCTCCTTAAAGTTCGACAAGATAGGGTTCTCGATAACCTGCTGACCACCTTCAACACCCGACTTCTGAGGTTTTGCCATCAGACCACGCATACCCGACAACTGACGAATCTGCTCACGCGAACCACGGGCTCCCGAATCGAGCATCATATATACAGGGTTGAATCCGTCATCGTTCTTGGTCAAGGTCTCAACTACCTCCTTAGTGAGTTTGTTGTTTACGCTTGTCCAGACATCGATAATCTGGTTGTAACGCTCGTTGTTGGTGATAAGACCCATGTTATAGTCATCGATAATGGCATCTGCCTTCTCGTATCCCTCCTGTACGAGCTTCTCCTTCGACTCAGGAATAATAACAGCCTCCAAGTTGAACGACAATCCGCCCTTGAATGCCATCTGGTATCCCATATTCTTGATATCATCGAGGAACTTCGCAACCTTATCGGCACCCGCCTTCTTCATCACTACCGAGATGATATCACGAAGCGACTTCTTCGTAAGCAAGGTATTAACATATCCAACCTCCTCAGGTACAACCTGATTTACGAGGATACGGCCGATTGTAGTCTCCTTTAATACGGTCACAGGGTTGCCATTCTCATCGAGGTCACGCACACGGCACTTTACTGTCGCATGAATATCTGCTCTACCCTCATTGTAGGCGATAATTGCCTCCTCAGGACCGTAGAATGCCAAGCCCTCACCCTTAACACCCGGACGAGCCTTGGTGATGTAGTACAAACCGAGGACCATATCCTGCGATGGTACGGTAATAGGAGCACCATTTGCAGGGTTCAAGACGTTGTGCGAACCGAGCATAAGCAACTGTGCCTCCAAGATTGCGGCGTTGCCGAGTGGCAAGTGTACCGCCATCTGGTCACCATCGAAGTCGGCGTTGAACGCTGTACACGAAAGTGGGTGCAACTGCATTGCCTTACCCTCGATAAGTTTCGGCTGGAACGCCTGAATACCCAAACGGTGAAGGGTTGGAGCACGGTTCATCAATACAGGGTGTCCCTTGATGACATTCTCCAAAATGCCCCATATTACAGAGTCCTTACGATCGATAATCTTCTTTGCCGACTTAACGGTCTTAACGATACCGCGCTCGATGAGCTTGCGAATGATAAATGGCTTGTACAACTCTGCCGCCATATCCTTCGGCATACCCATCTCGTGCATCTTCAACTCAGGACCTACGACAATAACCGAACGAGCCGAGTAGTCAACACGCTTACCGAGCAAGTTCTGACGGAAACGTCCCTGCTTACCCTTCAACGAGTCGCTCAACGACTTCAATGGTCGGTTGCTCTCGTTCTTTACGGCATTGCTCTTACGCGAGTTGTCGAACAGCGAATCTACCGCCTCCTGCAACATACGCTTCTCGTTACGGAGAATAACCTCCGGTGCCTTGATATCAATCAAGCGGCGAAGACGGTTGTTACGGATAATTACACGGCGATACAAATCGTTCAAATCCGAAGTTGCGAAACGACCTCCATCGAGTGGTACCAACGGACGAATCTCCGGTGGAATAACCGGAATAACATCGAGTACCATCCACTCAGGACGGTTCTTGCCCTGCGATGCACGGAACGACTCAACAACGTTGAGCTGCTTCAACAACTCGCTCTTACGCTGCTGCGAAGTCTCGCGCGATGCGCGGTCACGCAAATTATATGACATAGTATCGAGGTCTACCTCCTGCAAGAGAATCTTGATAGCCTCGGCACCCATCATTGCAATAAACTTGTTAGGGTCGTCATTTGGAAGTTGCTGGTTACCCTTTGGAAGAGCCGCCAAAATATCGGTGTACTCCTTCTCTGCCAAGGTCTGCAACTTCTCAATGCCCTGCTCAGCAGCAGCACCTGCCTGAACAACCACATAACGCTCATAGTAGATAATCGACTCCAACTTCTTCGATGGAATACCCAACAGGTATCCTATCTTCGATGGGAGCGACTTGAAGTACCAAATATGTACTACCGGCACAACCAATGAGATGTGTCCCATACGCTCACGGCGCACCTTCTTCTCGGTAACCTCTACACCGCATCGGTCGCAGACGATACCCTTGTAACGAATACGCTTATACTTTCCGCAGTGGCACTCATAGTCCTTCATAGGACCAAAGATGCGCTCGCAGAAGAGTCCGTCACGCTCCGGCTTGTAGGTACGATAGTTGATGGTCTCGGGTTTGAGAACCTCACCGCTCGACTGCGCCAAAATCTCCTCAGGAGATGCAAGGCTCACCGAGATACGGTTATAACCGCCCTTTGAATTGTCTTTGTTGATTGACATAATCTTATACAGTTTTTCTTTTATACCTACTTATATTATTATTCGAGTGTTACCGAAAGTCCCAATCCACGCAACTCGTGCAACAACACATTCATTGCCTCAGGAATACCCGGCTTTGGAAGGTTATCACCCTTCACGATAGCCTCGTAAACTTTCGCACGGCCCATTACATCGTCCGACTTAACGGTCAAAATCTCTTGGAGAATATTTGCAGCACCGAAGCCCTCCAATGCCCAAACCTCCATCTCTCCGAATCGCTGACCACCAAACTGTGCCTTACCACCGAGTGGCTGCTGTGTGATGAGCGAGTAAGGACCGATTGAACGAGCATGCATCTTATCGTCAATCATGTGACCGAGTTTCAGCATGTAGATAACACCCACTGTTGCCGGCTGGTCGAAACGCTCACCCGTACCACCATCGTAGAGGTAGCAACGACCTGTGCGTGGTAAGCCTGCCTTATCTGTCAACTCGTTAATCTGCTCCAACGATGCACCATCGAAGATTGGTGTTGCGAACTTCAAGCCCAACTCACGACCTGCCCAACCGAGCACAGTCTCGTAAATCTGTCCGAGGTTCATACGCGAAGGCACACCGAGTGGGTTCAAACAGATATCCACAATCGAGCCGTCCTCCAAGAATGGCATATCCTCATCACGGACAACCTTCGCTACGATACCCTTGTTACCGTGGCGACCTGCCATCTTATCACCTACCTTCAACTTACGCTTCTTAGCGATGTAAACCTTCGCCATCTGGATAACTCCCGGCTGGGTAATCTCATCACCATTGGTGAGGTTGAACTTCTCACGCTTGATATTAGCGTCAGCCTTCTTAACCTCGATTGTATAGTTATTTACAGTAGTGGTAATCAACTTGTTGAGATGCTCGTCCGAAGTCCAATTGCAGTCACCCAAGTTCAAGTAACCCATTGCGATACCACTCTTCTCATCGATGGTCTTCTTCGCAATCTCATCGAGCATCTTCTGAGTGAACTTAGCACCCGCAGCATACAACTCAACGCCGAAGTAGTCCTTGATACCCGTTGTGGTCTTACCCTGCAACAGAGTCCAAAGTTTCGATACGAGAACCTTGGTCAAAGCAGCAACCTGCTCTGCGAACTTCTGATCAATCTTCTCCAACTGCAACTTCTCGGCATTGCGGCCCTTCTTGTCTACCTTGCTTGCACGGCTGTACAACTTGGTATCGACAACCACACCGAACAACGATGGCTGAGCCTTCAACGATGCGTCCTTAACATCTCCCGCCTTATCACCGAAGATAGCACGCAACAACTTCTCCTCTGGTGAAGGGTCACTCTCTCCCTTTGGAGTAATCTTACCGATAAGGATATCGCCCGGCTTGATGTTCGCACCGATACGAATGATACCGTTCTCATCGAGGTTCTTTGTAGCGTCCTCGCTGACATTTGGAATATCCGAAGTGAGTTCCTCGACACCACGCTTGGTATCGCGAACCTCCATAATATACTCGTCAACATGTACCGAAGTGAAGATATCCTCACGCTGGATACGCTCCGAAATAACGATAGCGTCCTCGAAGTTGTAACCCTTCCAAGGCATGAACGCAACCTTCAAGTTGCGGCCCAATGCCAACTCGCCATTCTGTGTCGAGTAACCCTCAGTCAAGATTTGGCCCTTCGTTACACGCTCACCTGTCAGAACACGTGGCTTCAAAGTAACCGAAGTATTCTGGTTGGTACGGCGGTAGCGTGGCAACTCATAAACTGTTACCTCAGGCTCGAACGAGCAGATAACCTCCTCCTCGGTACGGTCATACTTAACCTTGATAACGGTTGCATCTGCAAACTCAACAACGCCATCGCCCTCAGCTACAATCTGGATACGGCTATCCGAAATCATATCCTTCTCAATACCCGTACCTACGATTGGCGACTCGCATGTTACGAGAGGCACTGCCTGACGCATCATGTTCGAACCCATCAGCGCACGGTTCGCGTCATCGTGCTCCAAGAATGGAATGAGCGACGCTGCAATCGAAGCAATCTGGTTTGGAGCAACATCAACGAGATTTACCTCCTCGCCATGTACTACAGGGAAGTCTGCACCCTCACGAGCCTTGATACGACCATCATTTACGAAACGATTGTCCGCTGTGAGTGGCTCACTTGCCTGTGCGATAACCATACCCTCCTCCTCTTCTGCCGAGTAGTAACGAATGTGAGAGTTATCCATATCAACGACTCCGTTCTCGCACGAACGATAAGGTGTCTCAAGGAATCCCATGTCCGAAATCTTTGCATAGACACAGAGCGAAGAGATAAGACCGATGTTTGGACCCTCCGGTGACTCGATTGGACACAAACGACCGTAGTGTGTGTAGTGCACATCTCGCACCTCGAAGCCTGCTCTATCTCGCGAAAGACCACCAGGACCGAGTGCCGACAAACGACGCTTGTGAGTAATCTCTGACAACGGGTTAATCTGATCCATAAACTGCGACAACTGCGAAGTACCGAAGAACGAGTTGATAACGCCCGACAACGACTTCGCGTTGATCAAATCAATTGGTGCAAATACCTCCGAGTCGCGAACATTCATACGCTCACGAATGGTTCTCGCCATACGGATAAATCCTATCGAGAACTGGTTCGACAACTGCTCTCCAACCGTACGAACACGACGGTTAGACAAGTGGTCGATATCGTCCAACTCGGCACGCGAGTTGATCAACTGAATGAGGTACTTGATAATCGCGATGATATCCTCGCGAGTAAGTGTACGAATTGCAGGGTCGATACCCAAATCCAACTTCTTGTTGATACGGAAACGACCTACATCACCCAAATCGTAACGCTTGTCCGAGAAGAACAACTTCTCGATAACATCACGAGCCGTAGTATCGTCCGGTGCCTCCGATGCACGCAACAAGCGGTAGATGTAGCGAACTGCATCAACCTCCGAGTTGCAGGTATCCTTCTGCAATGTGTTGTATATAATCGAGAAATCAACGCCCGA
>JAGBCX010000057.1 GCA_017937805.1 Alistipes sp.
ATTCTCAATTCTCAATTTGAAGATGAGGTTTCGTACCGAAATAGAGATTGCGCCGCTTGCAGAGGGGATAGACCATAGTGCAAAAATTTTTGCGCTTGGTTCCTGCTTTGCCGAGAGTATATCGTTCCGCTTGCGAAGAGCGAAATTTTCGGTTGCGACAAATCCATTCGGGGTGCTGTTCAATCCGCTTTCGATTGCGAGTGCTATTGAGAGATTGAGCGATACGAGGGCATTTGCGGTGTGCGATATACGAGAGGGTAGAGAGGGATTTTTCTCCTTCGATGCACACTCCTCGCTCGATGGCAAGACGCATACAGAGATATTCGCAAACCTCAATCAGGCAGTAGCGCAAGGCTCGAAGGCTCTGCACGATGCTGATTGGGTAATTTTAACCTTCGGCACTGCGTGGGTTTATGAGCGTGAGGGCAAGGTGGTGGCGAATTGCCACAAACAGCCTGCAAAGGAGTTTGAGCGCAGACGATTGTCGGTTGAGGAGATAGTTGAGCGATACAAAACACTTTTCGAGGGCGTTTTGCGAGATAAACAGGTTGTTTTGACCGTTAGCCCCGTGCGTCATTTGGGCGATGGCTTGCAGGAGAATAGCGTTAGCAAGGCGATATTGCGCTTGGCGGTGGATGAGTTGTGCGAGCAGTTTGAAAATGCGCACTACTTTCCTTCATTCGAGATTTTGATTGACGATTTGCGCGACTATCGCTACTATGCCGATGACTTGGTACACCCCTCGAAGATGGCGGTCGATTATGTATGGGAACGATTTTGCGAATGTGCCTTGACGGACAAAGCACGGGAATTACTGCCCAAAATCGAGCAGATTGTTTCGGCTGCGGAGCATCGACCATTTAACCCTGAAAGCGATGCACATCGGGCATTTTGCCGTAAGATGTTGGTAAAGGCAGAGGAGATGCCAGAAATTGATTTTGCACTCGAAAAAGAGGCGTTTGAGAGATATTTATGAGATTTAGAGTCAGATATATAGCGTTAATGCTTGCGTTGTGTGCAACGGTTTTAGCCGATGCTCAGCCTCGTTTGGCGGTGAATATTGTGGTGAGTGGCCTGCGTCAAGGCGATATTGTTCGCTACGAAAAGAACTTTGGCAAAGATGGCTTCTTGCGCCTATATAGAGAGGGCGTTGTGTTTGCCGAGTGCTATGCCGACTACGCTCCAACTACTTCGGAGGCGGGCTTGGCAACATTGGCTACGGGTGCCGTGCCTGCTGTGCATGGCATATTCTCCTCGGTGTTGTTTGATAGAACATCGGGCAAGGAGGTGCGTTTATGTAGAGATGCGGTGCTTGAACAGAATAAATTTATGCGCAAGGAGGTTGAGAGTGGCTATACCACACAACCATTTATTGCTCAGACCTTATCTGAAGCAGTGTTGGCATCGTCTGAGCGGAATCGTGCAATAACTATTGCGCATAACGCCTTGTCTGCTATGATTTTGGCAGGGCGCAAAGGCGAGTGCTATTGGCTTAGCGATGCGGGAAAGTGGACATCGGCAGAGTGCTATATGGAGGAGTTGCCGTCGTGGGTACGCAACTACAATAACGATGATATGAATCGTGTATTTGCGACCGATACTTGGTACGGCCGATATACTCGCAATCGCTACCGAAATAGTCGCACTACAGACATTACGATTTACGAGCAGGATAACACAAAACGCCCACGCTCCCAGCGTAAAATTTCGGAGGGTTGGGTGAGTGATTTGCGTTCGATGCCATCGGGCAATCTTGCCATATTGGAGTTTGCAAAGAGGGCTGTAAGTTCGTTATTGCCTCTGCATATTGAAGATGAGTGCAAAGTGCTGAACATCTGCTTAGATGTGCCTCGCAGTGTGGCGGAACGATACGGTACCGACTCTATTGAGTATGAAGATATGCTCTACTCGTTAGATGCGTCATTGGCAGAATTTTTGACCTTTTTGTATGCTCAACTACCTTCGCGTGACGATGTGGTAGTGGTGCTGACCTCCGATAGCGGAGTAAGCCCTACGAAGGTGGATAACAGCGACTCCTCGCGTTTTAATACGCGACAATTCGAGGTTATAATGAACGCCTTTCTTGGTGCGCGCTACGGACAAGATGCGTGGGTGCTGGGATACTCTGCAGGCAATCTCTATCTCAATCACGATGTGATATATCGCCACAAAAAGAGTGTTGAGGAGGTTCAAAATGAGGTGGCTTCGTTTGCTTTGCAATATCGTGGTGTTGCTACGGCAGTTACAGCTACGGCATTGCGCTCGGCACAATTCTCGCGCGGGGCGGTATCGTTGTTGCAGAGTGGCTACAATCCGCGCCGTTCGGGAGATGTCCTGATTGTATTGGAGGCCGAACGTATCGAGCTGGACTCGAAGCGCGTAGCGATGTCGGGCTCGGTCTATAACTACGACCGCCATATACCGTTTGTGATTAGTGGTGCAGGCGTTACGCCGCAGATGGTTATGAAGCGTGTCACAAATGAGCAGATTGCTCCAACTTTGGCAGTTGTATTGGGTGTGGAGCGACCTCAATCTTCCGATGTTGAGGTGGCAGTGACTAAATAGAGGTTTGTATGATGGATAAGATACAAGAGGAGATTATCGAGGAGTTTTCGATGTTTGACGATTGGTTGGATAAGTACGACTATCTTATATCGTTGAGCGAATCGTTGCCGGTTATTGCTCCTGAGCATAAGACCGATGAGTACATCATCGAGGGTTGCCAATCGCGTGTGTGGGTTGATGCGAGATTGGAAGATGGAAAAATCTACTACTCGGCAGATAGCGATGCCATAATAATTAAGGGGTTGCTGGTGTTACTTATTCGGGCTATGGGTGGTCGCACTCCACAGGAGGTTGTCGATACCGAGTTGTACTTTATTGATGCGATAGGTCTTAAAGAGAACCTCTCGCCAACACGAGGAAATGGACTTCTCGCCACAATAAAGCAGATGCGACTCTATGCAGTCGCACTCCTGCAACCAAACGCATAGTTTTAGGAGTTGAAAAAATAATTCTTAATTTTTAATTCTCAATTCTCAATTTTTAATTGGTATGACTCCCGAAGAGATACTACGAGTTGAAAAAGATATAGTTCTGACACTTAAAAATGTCTACGACCCGGAGATACCGGTCAATATATACGACTTAGGTCTGATTTATGAGATAGACTTCGATCCTTCGGGCGAGGCTACTATCCGTATGACTTTAACGGCTCCCAACTGCCCTATGGCCGATATGCTGGTCGAAGATGTCAATACGCAGGTAGCCAAAGTTCAGGGTGTAGAGAAGGTAAATGTAATCCTTGTTTTCGAGCCTGCTTGGGATAAGTCTATGATGAGTGAAGAGGCTCTGTTGGAACTCAATTTATTTTAGATAACGACACAGATATATCCTTTTAATGTCATGTTCGCGGTAGATGTTGTAAAATCCGATGTGCAACATAGATGCGCCCAAGAGTTTGCGATGCTCGATGTTTCGCATCGCAGGGAGTTGATGGCGCGATTGTGCTTTGACAGAATAGCTCAGAAGCAGGATTTTATCGTTGAACGTTTCCATGATACGGACAATTGGAGTGAGACGGCCTATTTTATGCTGTTGCGAGCGCTCGATATAGGCCAGAATCGCAAACTCTATGAGTCGTTGGCTCGCATAGTTCCATATCGTTACATAAATCTTGTTGGGCACAACAAACGCTCTATCGAGGCGCTTCTGTTGGGTAGCTCAGGATTGTTGTCGCGCCTGTCAGAACTATTCAAAGAGGAGAAATATATAGCCGAACTTCAAGCCATATACGACTACGATGCTCACAAATTCGGGTTGGAGCAGATGCGGGTTGAGGATTGGCAACTTACCGGCCATTATGGAGATAATCACCCCGTAGTTCGATTGTTGCAGGTTGCAAATGTTCTCTCACGTCATGAACATCTGCTCGATTCTTTGTTGGCATGTCGCACAAAACGAGATGTCGAGAGGTTGTTCAGGTGTGGAGAGATTCCGCATTGGGCGCATCGCTTTCTTATGAGTGAGAATCGTGGTGGTACAATATCCTACGATAAGGCGCACATGCTCGGCATAAATGTAGTTGCGCAGATGCAGATTTTCTATTCGGAATATACTCTGCGCGAAGATTTGAATGAACGAGGTCTTGATCTGCTCGAACAACTCCCTGCCGAGAACAATGTTTTTATACGTCGTTGGGCAAATTTGAATGTTGTAGCAAAAAATGCCCTCGAATCACAAGCCCTGTTGCAGTTGTCTAAGGAGTATTGCTCCTCGTCGAGATGCGATAGGTGTCTTCTCCGCCGCTTTTTGGATACGGAATAGCAAAAACAGAGAAGAATAATAAGCCCCACTTGTTGTGTGGGTTAGGTAACTATGCGATAATATCTCAACTAAACCAAAAATACATTTGTATTTTCGGTATAATTATCGTATCTTTGGACCGTATATGAAGTACAACGAAAAAATAGCAAAGTAAATATGAGTGCATTAACAAGTATAATCAAATTTTTATTTGGTAGTAAGGCGGATAAAGACCGCAAGGAGATACAGCCTTATGTAGATAAGATTAAGGCTGTCTATCCATCTATCGAAGCGTTGTCGAACGATGAGTTGCGTGAGCATAGTGCCGCACTTCGCAAACGTATCGCAGATTTTATTGCAGAGGACGAGGCGCATGTTGTAGCGCAGAAGGCGAAGTTGGAGGACGCGAATATCTCGCTTAACGAGAAGGAGAAGATATCGAAGGATATCGACCAGACCATAAAGCGTATTGACGAGAAGATTGAAAAAATCCTTGATGAGATTTTACCGGAGGCTTTCGCTATCATGAAGGATACGGCTCGCCGTTTTGCGCAGAGTGAGCAGGTGGTGGTTACGGCAAATGAGTTCGACCGCAATCTCGCAGCTAAAAAGGACTTTGTGAATATCGAAGGCGACAAGGCAATTTACGAAACCCATTGGACCGCCGGAGGTAACGACATCAAGTGGGATATGATTCACTACGATGTGCAGTTGTTCGGTGGTGTTGTGTTGCACAAGGGTAAGATTGCCGAGATGGCTACGGGTGAGGGTAAAACCCTCGTGGCTACGCTGCCTGTATTCTTGAATGCGTTGGCAGGCAAGGGTGTCCACATGGTTACGGTGAACGACTACCTCGCAAAGCGTGATGCCGAGTGGATGGGACCGATGTATCAGTTCCACGGCTTGTCGGTGGATTGTATAGATTCGCACCAACCAAACTCGGAGGAGCGTAGAAATGCCTACCTCGCAGATATTACCTTCGGAACAAACAACGAGTACGGTTTCGACTACTTGCGTGACAATATGGCCTCTTCGCCATCGGATTTGGTGCAGCGCAAGCACCACTTCGCTATTGTCGATGAGGTCGATTCGGTCTTGATTGACGATGCGCGTACTCCACTCATCATTTCGGGACCTGTACCAAAGGGCGAGGACCAACTCTTCGAGGAGTACCGCCCTGCAATTGAGTTCTTGTACGGCTTGCAGAAGGATTTTGTAACCAATCTTGTTGCTGAGGCTCGTAAGTTGGCAGCCGATGGCAAGATGGAGGAGTGTGGTCTTTTGACCTATCGTGCATACAAGGGCTTGCCAAAGTATAAGCCACTCATAAAATTCCTCTCGGAGCAGGGTATCAAGGTGCAGATGCAGAAGACCGAGAATATCTATATGGCGGACAATAATCGCCGTATGCCGGAGGTGACGGACGAGTTGTTCTTCGTTATTGATGAGAAGATGAACTCAATCGAACTTACCGACAAGGGCCACGAAGCTCTGTCGAAGCGTGTGGGCGAAGATGGCTTCTTCGTATTGCCTGATGTCGGTGCAGAGATTGCCGAGTTGGAGCAGCAGGAGCTCTCGTTGGAGGAGAAGGCGCAGAAGAAAGACGAACTCTTAAATGATTACTCTATTCGCTCCGAGAGAGTGCATACTGTAAATCAGTTGCTCAAAGCATACGCAATGTTCGAGAAAGATGTTGAGTATGTCGTAATGGACAACAAGGTGAAGATTGTCGATGAGCAGACAGGTCGTATTTTGGACGGTCGCCGCTACTCTGACGGTCTGCATCAGGCTATCGAGGCGAAGGAGCGTGTGAAGGTTGAGGCTGCAACGCAGACCTTCGCAACCATCACCTTGCAGAACTACTTCCGTATGTACCACAAGTTGGGCGGTATGACCGGTACTGCCGAGACTGAGGCATCGGAGTTTTGGAATATCTACAAACTCGATGTGGTGGTTATTCCTACAAACCGACCAATTTTGCGTGATGACCGTGACGATATAATCTACAAGACCAAGCGCGAGAAGTATAACGCCGTTATTGCGGAGGTTGTAGAACTCGTCAAGGCGGGCAGACCGGTGCTGGTAGGTACCACTTCGGTCGAGATTTCGGAGTTGCTGAGCCGAATGTTGAAGATGAAGGGTATCAAGCACAATGTGTTGAATGCCAAGCACCATGCTCAGGAGGCGCAGGTTGTTGCCGAGGCAGGTCGTCCGGGACAAGTTACCATCGCTACCAATATGGCAGGTCGTGGTACCGATATTAAACTCACCGAGGAGGTGAAGGCGGCAGGCGGTCTTGCAATTATCGGTACTGAGCGTCACGAAAGCCGCCGTGTGGACCGTCAGTTGCGCGGTCGAAGCGGTCGTCAGGGTGATCCGGGCTCTTCGCAGTTCTTCGTGTCGTTCGAGGACGATTTGATGCGTCTGTTCGGCTCGGAGCGTATCGCTGCGATGATGGATAGAATGGGTATCCAGGAGGGTGAGTCTATTCAGGCTGGTATGATGTCGAGCGCAGTGGAGCGCGCGCAGAAGAAGGTTGAAGAGAATAACTTCGGTATTCGTAAGCGTCTGCTCGAATATGACGATGTGATGAACTCGCAGCGTGAAGTTATCTACACCCGCCGCCGCAATGCGTTGTATGGCGAGCGTGTGGAAATTGACCTCAATAATGCGATGTACGACTATGTCGAGGCGTTCCTCAATGAGCACGAGGATTATCCGTTTGAGGAGTTCTCGTTCGACTTGATTCGCGAGGTGGGCTTGCAACCATCGTTCGATGAAGCGAAGTATAAGAAGGCTCGCCGTGAGGAGTTGGTGGAGTTGCTTATTGCCGACTTGCAGGCGTTGGTGGCTCGTAGAGCAAAGGCTGTGGCTGATACCGTGCGCCCTGTGATGACCAAGATTTACGAGGAGCGTAAGGGACAGTTGGCAGATAGCAAGATGTACTTCCCGCTGACTAACGGACACCTCGGATATAATGTACCTGTCGAGTTGCAGAAGTGCAAGGATAGCGATGGCGCAGAGATATACAGAGTATTCTCGAAGGTGGCGATGTTTACCACAATTGACGATGCTTGGCGTGAGCACTTGCGCGAGATGGACGAGTTGCGCCACAGCGTACAGAATGCATCCTACGAGCAGAAGGACCCACTCCTTATCTATAAGTTTGAGTCGTTCGGCTTGTTCGAGAAGATGTTGCAGAAGGTAAATCGAGAGGTTGTTTCGATACTTTGCAAGTCTTATATTCCTGTTCAGCAACAAAATCAGGAGTCATTGGAGCGAGCAAGACAAAATCGCGCCAAGGTTGATGTCAATAAGTTGCAGGCATCGCGTATGGCGGCAGCGGCAGCAGCAGGTCAGGGCGAGAAGTCGAAGCCGGCACCTATTCAGGTTGAGAAGAAGGTCGGACGAAACGAGCCATGCCCTTGTGGTAGCGGTAAGAAGTATAAACATTGTCACGGAAGATAACGATGGGAGCATACGCAGCTGAGAAACAGCGAAAATTGGATATTCGCTACTTGAAAATGGCACGCATTTGGGCAGAGAACTCATACTGCGTACGCCGTCAGGTTGGTGCGCTTATTGTGAAGGATAAGATGATTATCTCGGACGGCTACAACGGTACGCCTTCAGGCTTTGAGAATATCTGTGAGAACGATATGGGAGCGACTAAACCCTATGTTTTGCATGCTGAGGCAAATGCCATTACAAAGGTTGCAAAGTCGGCAAATAATTGCGATGGAGGTACGCTCTATGTTACGACTTCGCCATGTATGGAGTGCTCGAAGCTGATTATTCAGGCGGGTATTAAGCGTGTGGTATTTTCGGAGAAGTATCACAATACCGAGGGTTTGGATATCCTTGCAAAGGTAGGCGTGGAGTTGGTCCACCTTCCCATTGAAGATTGATAACAAGTAACATTTTTATACAATACTAACATTTTAAAACACAAATTACTATGAGCTTCTTAACAAATGAAAAATTGACCATTGTCGGCGCAGCCGGTATGATTGGTTCGAACATGGCGCAGTGCGCTATGATGATGAAGTTGTCATCAAACATCTGCCTCTACGACCCATTTGCTCCTGCATTGGAGGGCGTAGCAGAGGAGTTGTTCCACTGCGGTTTCGATGGTATCAACCTTACCTTCACTTCGGATATCAAGGAGGCTTTGACCGATGCTAAGTATGTAGTATCTTCGGGTGGCGCAGCGCGTAAGGCTGGTATGACTCGTGAGGATTTGTTGAAGGGTAACGCTGAGATTGCTGCCGAGTTCGGTAAGAACATCAAGCAGTATTGCCCAGATGTAAAGCACATCGTTGTTATCTTCAACCCTGCCGATATCACCGGTCTTATCACTTTGATTTATGCAGGTGTTAAGCCTTCGCAGGTTACCACTTTGGCTGCTCTCGACTCTACTCGTCTTCGCAGTGAGTTGGCTAAGTACCTCCATGTACCTGCTGACAAGATTATCAACCCTCGTACTTACGGTGGTCACGGCGAGCAGATGGCTGTATTTGCATCGACTACCACCGTTGATGGCACTCCACTTACCGACATTGTCGGCACTGATCGTATGCCCCAGGCTGATTGGGACGCACTCCGTCAGCGTGTAATTCAGGGTGGTAAGAACATCATCGACCTCCGTGGCCGTTCATCGTTCCAGAGCCCATCGCTCGTATCTATCCAGATGATTGCTGCTGCTATGGGTGGCGAGCCATTCCGTTGGCCTGCCGGTTGCTATGTTAACAATGGTGAGTTCAACCATATCATGATGGCTATGGAGACCAAACTCGATGCAAATGGCGTTGAGGTTCTCCCTGTTCACGGTACTGCTGAGGAGCATGCAACTCTCGTAGAGTCTTACAAGCACCTCTGCGCACTTCGTGACGAGGTTATCGCAATGGGTGTTATTCCGGCAGTAGAGGATTGGCATAAGATCAACCCTAACCTCTAAAAATCAATTTGAAACAAAGGAAAGGCGGTCCAATCGGACTGCCTTTCTTTTGCGATGCCCCACATCTCACGACTTCTGACAAGAAATTGAGTTGTGGATACTATAGTGAGTTTAGTGAGTTTAGTGAGTTTAGTATTCCCTCCCTCTAATCTCTCTAAATTCCCTATACTCCCTATACTCCCTATACTCCCTATACTCCCTATACCCCCTATAACAAAAAAGCCAATGGCTAAAAGCAAAAAATAGGTCGAATCATCGACCTATTTTGCCTTGGTAATGGAGTAGTCCGTACCCTCGGTGATTGTGGTTTCTGTATAGACATTGCCCCAACGGTCTATTGCCTCCACTTTGATTTTGGCATCTTTATTCTTCAACTTGTATTGGTACATGTGGTAGCACTCATCGCGGGCACCTCCCGAACTGTCGTTATGTCCTAAGATGCCGAGCATCAGACCTGTAACATAGGTGTCGTTGCTTGTTGCTGTTGGTGGCGTAAATGGTGATTCCCATGAACCATCACCCGCAAAAGTGTCAAATAGTGGGCGACGAACAAATGGAACTTTGGTCATATTTCCTGAGTAGGCACCATCTTCATAGACCTTAATTGTCCATTTGCTGTCTGCGAAATAGACATTTGCCAGAAGGGTGTCTTCGCTGAATGTGAATGCATAGTAACCCTTTGTGGCTACGGTGTTACCTTCGGGAGCCTCAGCGCCACAGATGGCATTACCTCTGTAAAGACGCATCTGGTGCGAGCGTTCGTGCATGCCATTATGGTATCCGACATGATACCAATCCGTAATATCTTTACCTTTACCTACGAATACTCCGAATCCGCAAGGTGCACCATCGCCACATAGATTGGTTTTCCACCAAGCACCGCATACTGCCCCCATGACATGTTCTTCGAGATTCTTGTATTGCGAGCCCTCCTCTGCGTACTCGTAGTTCCACACAAAGTGGCGGTGTCCCGATATGATGTGCATCTTTTCGAATGTATTGAGCAGAGCCATTACCTCGGGTGTGTTATAGAGTGTGTTACCCTTCATCATTGGGACATGAACGCAGAAGAGTACAGTATGGTCATTTGGTACGAGTGCTAAATCCTGCTTCAACCACTCAACCTGCGAATCCAAAAATCCAAGCGCCATACTTTGTGTGGTGTTGCTCGTGTAGTAGATGTTGCGCATACCTATAATATGCACATCTCCACGATTGAAGGAGTAGTTGATAGGACCAAAAACCTCCTCGTGATGGCGTTGTACTAAGATGTTGTAGGAGGAGTTGTACTCATCTGGGAAGGCTGGTTGGTTGGCATTATAGAAGTTACAATCGTGGTTACCCATAACTTGAAATACAGGCATTCCGACCCTATCTGCGGCAAATCCATCTCTCATAGGCTCTCGATATGAAGATGCATCGCGAGAAGTGCTCATCGAAATAATATCACCCAAAGTTATGCCATAGCAAGGCATCTCTTTTGAAACCAGGTCGGCGTGCGCCTTTATGCCTGGAACAGCCTCTGTGAGAAATCTATTGAGAGCATTTTCACTCGCTACCTGAGGATCTCCAAATGTAAATAGTGCAAACTTCTCCTCCTTACCTCCTGCAAGCGGAGTAAGAGTGAAGTCGTATTGCTGCTTATCACTTGGGTATCGCTTGTAGAAGCAAGGTTGTCCTAACTCATTTGTAGGAATTTCATACTCGGAAGGTACTGTAATATATATATACCAAGTGTCGGACGATACATCTATCGAATAGTAGCCATTTGCATCGGTTGTTACGATGGTGAAGCCGTCGCTTACGGGTACATCTTTTATAGGTTGTCCGTTGCTATCTTTTACATATCCCCAGATAGTTTTGTAGTATATGATAAAATTGTCTTCTTCACAGCTGAGAGGTTCCAATGAGCCTTTGACTCCGGGGGCGAATGTTATAGCCTTGAACTCGCGAACAATACCCCTGCTGATAGGGGCTGATGGTGCCCAATGGCACACCATCTTATTGCCCGAATTGTCGAAGAACTCAACTTTGCACTTGCCGACATCAACTGCTGGTATGGAGATATAGAACGGTGTTCCGACTATTGTCGAGAGTCGGAAATTGTCGGGCAGAAGATATGTGATGGATTTACTACACTCTTCGCTTGGCGATAGTGTAGCCGAGGTGCAATCTACATTGAATAGTCCCGAAATCTTCGAATCGGAGGTTATAACGATTTTTTTCAATGTAGCATCGCTCTTTTCGGCGATAACAGGGATTCGTAGTACACCTGCAAGGTGCGATAAACTGATTTTCTCGCCCGCTTCGGCTAAGTATCCGCACATAGGTGCGCTATCTTTCTCGAAAGAGTCTTTTGTGTAGTGTTGCTCGGCAGGAAATAGAACAACCGGAGCTTGCGATGATGTAGAAGATGTATATGGATATGTTACATGGTATGGATATGATAGACCTCCATCTATGGTAAATACTGCATTTGCTCTGTTCTCTGCATCAATCTTGGCGGCGTTGGAACATTTGCCATTTATGGCAATCATATCCCCCTCGCTCCAATATACGGGGTATTCGTCGGCACTCTTACTACCCAGCGATGTTCTGGTTTGCTCTAATGATATTTCCAGAGTTGCGGAGTGAATACCACTTATTATGCTATCGCCCTGAAACTCCTTCGTGCAAGCCGAAAATAGCAGTGCGATAATTGCCGTAGTATATAGGTAAATTCGCTTCATATCTGAAAACTATTATCTCTCTTTTAGCCACATTTTGTCGCCCAGATAGAAGTAGAGAGTGCCGTAGGAGTAGCGACCTGTTTGTGCTCCGCGGTCGAAAGTAATCCACAAATAACGCTCGTAGTTTCCGTACGGTATAGGCACAATTGTAGGCCAGCCGCGGAAACCTCCGTTGGCATATTGCTGTTGGAATGTACCCTCGTAGCGAAGTGTAGGGTAGTCGTATATATAATAGGTAGTGCCGGGACCTCCACTCAATACATAGCGGCGACCACCTACGGTTGTGATGCGCAGACCTGTGTTGTTGTTCTTTGGCGACTCGGCAATCACCTCGTAAGGTCCGTTCCAATTATCGCTCTCGCAGAGGAATGTGGTCCATGACCTATTCTTCATGGCGCAATATGCCAAACGCCACTTCTTCGCTTCGCTATCGTAGAAGAAATCGGGGTCCTCGGTACCTTTATGCTTTGCGCGCGAGTAGTTGTGCGGGAAGTCCAACTCCTTGCACTCCAAGAAGTGCATGCCGTGCAGAATATCGCTCTTTGTCGAGCAGTAGGCAAGAATATGGGTGTCGGCATGGGTGGTTGTCATGACCAAATATTCGCCATTTGCCTCATCGTAGACGACCTTTGTGGCGTGGAAGCCGTAAATCTTGCCATCGCCCTTGCCAAAGAAGAGCGCGCCCTCCAATTGCAACTCGTACGAGTCGATATCGAGTGAGTAGACACCCTGATAGGAGTCACGAATCTGCTCGAAACCACGCGAGGTGAAACAAATCCACAACTTTCCGTCACGAATAAGTGGCGTACCATCAACATTCTGCACAATCTGAGGGTCTGCCTGACCGGTACCGCAAGTGAGAAGACTCTGAGCCTTATGGAGAGTAACTTCTCCATTCTTAGGCAATGAAACGGTCAAACCAAACGAATCTTTTATGCAACTGTCAATTGCGCGCTTGTCGTGGGCTACACTATACAGTAACTTAACCACGCCATTCTCGTAGAGTCGAAAAACGTGGAAACGCATACCCGTATATTGTACTCGCAATGATACGGCCTTGCTCTTTTCGGTTGCGGTTTCGGCTAACACCTTCTCGGTGTCCCCATCTACCAAAACGGAGAGGATTTTGCCATCTTTGTATATGGTCTTTACAATATCGCCCTTACCGCCATTGTTGGGGTAGAAGATGATGCCTACCTCCTCATTTTTATCCACTCCGCCAAATATGGCATCGTAGCAGAGGTATGGGTGAAATGCTCCTACACGCAAGGTTGCCGATGCGCCCTCTTTCTCTGCACCGATAAGGAGTGTACGACCATCTTGAACGAGCTTTGGTGCAACCGTGCTATGCTCCACCACGATATTTGCCGAGTTTTTCAGGAAGAGGTCTGTGCCCTCCATATTTATCTGGCTCATAACCTTTTGCGAGTTGTAGAAGTTGCGCACGAAAGATTGACGCACGAAGGTCATCTCGTTGAGATTAACTGTGTTTTGAGGTGTTTGAGCCGTAACTGACACTACGAAAAACAGAGCCGAAATAAGGAAAAATGATTTAAGTTTCATATTTATTGTTAGTTTGTTTGGAACAAAGTTATAAAAAATCTTAAATAGTTGCAACTGCATCGACTATTTTATCGTGTTGCTCAGTTGGTATATTTTCCACTATCTGACACGGGAAGCATGTGCCTATGGTGTAGGCACGGAAACCGTTGAGGGATAGGTATTTATCGTAGAAACCCTTGCCGCGACCAAGACGGGCACCTTTGAGTGTAAATGCGACACCCGGAACTATCATTACATCTATTTCGCTCGGCTCGATAGGAGTTGTGGCAACAGGTTCCATAATGCCGAAAGCCCCTTCGCGCAACCCCTCCGAAATATCGTAAAATTCCATCTCCTCGCCTTCGATACGGGGAAGAACGATACGTTTTGACTGCGAAAGTTGCTCGATAATCTCGCCGGTTTGAGGCTCATCGGGAAGTGATGCGAAGAGTGCGATAACCGATGCCTGCCGAACCTCTTGTAATTCGGCTATCTTGCTGAAAATCTGTGCAGATAACTCCGACTTTTCGGTGTCGGTGAGTCGCGCAATTTCGGCTCTTACGGCTTTACGAATCGTGCGTTTGTCGAATGCGGTCATAAAAACTTTGTTTTTAGTGGCAAAAAAACGGTCAAAAGTGTTGTTATTTCGCAAACAATTCGTATCTTTGTAGTTAGGTATGCGGGCGTGTGTGTCCCAAAACCGATAACAGAGAGTAAATTGAAAGCGTAAATTTTCATAAATTTTCACAAAAATACACAAATCTTAAATCAAATTAAAATTATGGGCTGTTTTTTAACTAATTCATCTCTCGGAAGAAAGTTGGTGATGAGCATCTCGGGTTGTTTCCTTGTGCTTTTCATTCTCTTCCACATGTCAATGAACATTGCCGCAATCTTTTCGGCTGATGCTTACAACTGGATTTGCGCAATGTTGGGTGCAAATTGGTACGCTTTGGCAGGTACTGCTGTTTTGGCACTCGGAGTATTGGTTCACTTCGCTTACGCTTTCTGGCTCACATGGCAGAATCGTAAGGCTCGCGGTAATGTGCGCTATGCCGTAACCGTTACCGAGAAGGGTGTTTCGTGGGCATCGAAGAATATGCTCCTCTTGGGCGTAATCGTAATTCTTGGTCTTTTGCTCCACCTCTCGCACTTCTGGGCTAAGATGCAGTTGGTTGAGTTGCTCGGTCACCACGAGAACGATCTCGGACTTTCGCCAACCGATGGCGCAGCTCTTATTCAGTACACCTTCTCGCAGTGGTACAATGTAGTTTTGTATCTTGTATGGTTTGCTGCTTTGTGGTTCCACCTCACTCACGGTGTATGGTCGATGTTGCAGACCGTAGGTTGGGCAAACGATACTTGGTACCCACGTTTGAAGTGCCTTTCGGGTATCGTTGCAACCCTTATCTTCGCAGGTTTTGCAGTTGTTGTAGTTTGGTTCTACATTCAGAGCGTATGCCCTTGCTGCGCTGCTTGTTAATCAGGATTAGCAATTTGAGTATTTAGAAAAATAACAAAATTTATAAAAATATGGCTTTCAAATTAGATTCCAAAATTCCTGCTGGTGAGTTGGCTCAGAAGTGGAGCAACCACAAAGCGGCTATCAAGGTTGTTAGCCCTGCTAACAAGCGTAAGTTGGATATTATCGTTGTAGGTACCGGTCTTGGTGGTGCGAGTGCAGCTGCTTCGCTCGGCGAGTTGGGCTACAATGTTAAGGTCTTCTGCATCCAGGATTCGCCACGCCGTGCGCACTCTATCGCTGCACAGGGCGGTATCAACGCTGCAAAGAACTACCAGAATGACAACGACTCGGTATATCGCCTCTTCTACGATACAATCAAGGGTGGTGACTACCGTGCTCGTGAGGCCAATGTATATCGTTTGGCAGAGGTTTCGAACCTCATTATCGACCAGTGCGTAGCGCAGGGTGTTCCTTTCGCTCGTGAGTATGGCGGCTCGTTGGCTAACCGTTCGTTCGGTGGAGCGCAGGTATCGCGTACATTCTACGCTCGTGGTCAGACCGGTCAGCAGCTCTTGCTCGGTGCTTACGCTGCATTGAACAAGGAGATCGCTGCGGGTTCGGTTAAGTCGTACACTCGTCACGAGATGCTCGATATCGTTATCGAGGATGGCGAGGCTAAGGGTATCATCGCTCGTAACCTCGTAACAGGTGAGATCGAGCGCCACGGTGCTCACGCCGTAGTTATCGCAACCGGTGGTTACGGAAATGTATTCTTCCTCTCGACCAACGCTATGGCATCGAATGGCTCGGCAGCATTCCAGTGCTA
>JAGBCX010000058.1 GCA_017937805.1 Alistipes sp.
CACCTACCCATATTGTGCATCAACAACAGATTCGCAACCCGTTGTTGAGTTCCAAAGCGAACAAACCTACGCAGAGGGAACTTTCGCTGCGGGATATGCTCCGATGTGCGGTTATACGAAAAATAGAGGCGATAAAATTGTGTTGTCGCACCTTGCTGCAACATTGCGCATACCGATTAAAACATCGTATGATGGAGTTGTTTTGGAGAAGGTGGTTATCACTTCGAGCAATAAAATCTCCGGTGAATTTGCGGTTGATTGCGAAAATGCAACAATCTCTGCAACAGAGGGTTGTAGCAACATCGTAACCTGCGCTCTTCCTGCAAACTTCGCACTTTCGACATCGATAGCAAGAGATCTGTTTATCACTTTACCTGCTATCCATATTGGAACTTGCACAATTGAGTTTGTGGAGGCTTCAGGCAAAAAGATGGTTGCAAATTGGGCACCAAATGCACCACTTTCGAAGGGTATTGTTCGCGAATTTAAGCCAATTACCTACAAAGAGCAGGCATCAGTTAACTTGGAGATGTTGCCTGTTGAGGAGGACGAATTTACAATCTACTACAAGAACCTTAGCGGTTATGTTCGCTACTCTGATGGCTCGCCAATTGCAAATGTAGCGGTAAGCGATGGTTTCCAGGTAGTTACAACCGATGAAAACGGCCACTACGAGTTGAATGGTGTTACTCGCGACACTTGGTACATCTACTGCTCGTTGCCAGCAGATGTCAAGGTGCCGGTTGATGAGTTAGGAAGACCTTGCTTCTTCAAGAAATATGAGGCAAATGTCAAGAACTACGACTTCTCGTTCGAGAAATTGCCTGGTGGGCCAGAGAAGGAGTTTGCGTTATTGGCCTTGGCTGATGTGCAGCCGGGTAGTATCGGCCATATAGATCGTTTTAGGTTGCAGGCTTCTCCCGAAATAAAAAGTTTTACAACTAAAATGAGCACACCTTGCTATGGTATTGCTTTGGGTGACATTATTAGTAATACAACAGGTAACAGAGAGCATTTGTTCGAACCTATTCAGCAGGCTCTTTCTGCAGAAAACACCGGTATTCCGGTATTTGCCGTATATGGTAATCACGACAACTGCGACTTCAATGAAACCAATCTTGTATTCCCAGACGAGCGTAACAGCACATTTAATTTGAAGATTCAGCGCCCATTCGAGGATACTTTCGGACCTGCCAACTACTCCTTTAATCGAGGAGATTTGCACATTATAAGTCTGCGCAATACTCAATATAATAACAATATGCATAATGATGAATACACAATGTATTTCACCGATGAACAATATGCATGGTTGGAGCAAGATTTAGCACTTGTTCCAAAAGATAAAATGGTGGTGCTCTGTGTACATATTCCTATATTCAAATATAAGAATAATACTCATATACAAGAAGTACTTGCACTGTTAAACCAATTTAGGGAGGCGCATATTCTTTCGGGACACCTGCATTATCGCAAATGCTATGATTTTGCAGAAGATGGCTACGACAATATCTTTGAGCAGAGTTGGTCATCGGCTGGCGCAGTCGCAAATGGCAACGGAGTCAATGTCGCTTGTGATGGCGCACCTATTGGATACGGAGTTATCGTAATCCGAGATGGCAATATGGTAAAGTCTATCCACAAAGGATATGCATCTGGTATGAACAGCGAAGATTACCAGATTCGTCTGCACCGTGGAGGTGATATTACCGGTGCGGCTATTTCTGGTACAAACTCCAATAGCACAAAGGGATATTACCAATTCCCATACGAAAACAATGTGATTTTGGCAAATGTATTCAGTTCGGACCCTTGGAATTGGACAGTCGAGGTGTGGAATTATGACGAGGCAACAGGTGAGCGTACTACCAAAATTGGCGATATGATATCGCTTAGTGCATATAGTCAAACACCAGCCTGGGAGAAGTTGATAGGCTCGTTTACATACGAGGACCCAAAACGACCGGCCGAAGGCGTAGAGTCGGCACGAGATTTCTGGACTATTGGTATTACACTCGGATACTTAGGAAAAACATTACAACATAACTACCACTGGAATGTTTGTAATACCATGTGGAAGTATGTATTGTCAGATGCTGATGTCAATGCGAAGATTATGGTTGTAGCACGAGATAGGTGGGGCAATGAATATACGCAAACCGAATTCCAAGTCGGCACAGATATAACCTACGCTATCTACGATCCGGCAAATAATCCAGTAGTAGAATAGGGTTGATATTGCTACTTCAAGCGACCATGCAGAGCAATTTGCGTGGTCGCTGTTTTGACTCCAAGGCGGTATGGGCCCACTTATTTCGAACTATACACCAACTTTTTCTCTATTTTTCGCGCATTTTTCGCGAAAAATTTGGACATTGCAAAAAAGTGTATTACATTTGCACTCGATTTCGAGAGAGATCTAAATGGTGGATGTAGCTCAGCTGGTTAGAGTTGCGGATTGTGGTTCCGAAGGTCGTGGGTTCGAATCCCATCTTCCACCCCAGATTTTGGTCTGATGGCCGAGTGGCTAGGCAGAGGTCTGCAAAACCTCGTACAGCGGTTCGAATCCGCTTCAGACCTCAGTGCTACCAAAAGGTAGCATTTTTTTTGCGGATTACTCTACGTAAAAAAAAATTGGGAGTGTCTAACAAGTTGTTTAGATACTCCCAATTTTTTTACTCCTCTAAAACTCCGTTGTAAAGTGGAATTTGATATCAGGGAATTTCTCCTGCGCAAGAGCCAAAGCATAACTCGTATCTGCCAAGAAGACATCGCGGTCATGCTTATCCTTCGCCATATTGGCGTGCTTGCGGCGTTTGAAGTCTGCCAACTGCTCGGCATTATCGCTCTCTATCCAGCAAGCCTTATATATTGAGATTGGCTCCCAGCGGCACTTCGCGCCATACTCATGCTCCAAACGGTATTGAATAACCTCGAACTGCAACTGTCCCACCGTACCGATAATCTTGCGACCATTCAGCGATGAGGTGAACAACTGCGCCACACCCTCGTCCATAAGTTGGTCAACACCTTTTGCCAACTGCTTGAACTTCATCGGGTCGGCATTTTCGATATAGCGGAACAACTCAGGCGAGAAAGATGGAATACCTGTAAATTTCAACTTTTCACCTTCGGTGAAGGTATCTCCGATTTTGAAGTTGCCCGCATCGTGCAGACCTACAATATCGCCCGGATAGGCAAAATCGATTATCGACTTCTTCTCTGCCATAAATGCCGTAGGCGAGGAGAACTTCATCTGCTTGCCACTTGCAGCGTGGAGGTAGTTTTTATTGCGCTCGAAAACACCCGAACATATTTTCATAAAGGCGATGCGGTCGCGGTGGTTCGGGTCCATATTGGCGTGAATCTTAAAGATAAAGCCCGTCATCTTCTCCTCCTGTGGCTCAATCTGTCGGGTTTCGGTAGTCGAAGGTCGTGGCGATGGAGCGATGCGGATAAAGCACTCCAACAACTCGCGCACACCGAAGTTATTAACTGCCGAGCCGAAGAATACAGGTGCGAGTTTTCCTGCGAGGTACGCCTCTTTGTCAAACTCATCGTAAACACCTTCGACCAGCTCCACATCATCGCGCAACTGCTGTGCGTAGCGGTCACCGATAAGGGTGTCGAGGTCTGGCGAAGTGATATCGTTAATCTCTACGGTCGAGGCGTTGGCCGTCTGTCGCTCATCGGAAGTAAAGAGCGAGATATTATGCTCGTAAAGATTATACACACCTTTGAACGAAGGACCACTCGAAATTGGAAAGGCGAGAGGTCGTACGCGAATTTGCAACTCGCGCTCCACCTCATCAAGAAGGTCGAACGGATCTTTGCAAGGGCGGTCGAGCTTATTGATAAAGACAATTACAGGGGTGTTGCGCATACGGCAAACGTCCATCAATCGGCGAGTCTGTGTCTCTACACCCTTTGCACCGTCTATAACGATAATTACCGAATCTACGGCAGTGAGGGTACGGTAGGTATCCTCGGCAAAGTCCTCGTGACCGGGGGTATCGAGAATGTTAATCTTTACGCCCTTATAGTCAAATCCCATCACCGAGGTTGCCACCGAGATACCACGCTGACGCTCAATCTCCATAAAGTCGGAGGTTGCACCCTTCTTAATCTTATTACTCTTTACCGCACCCGCGATATGGATAGCACCACCAAAGAGGAGCAACTTCTCCGTCAGAGTGGTCTTACCTGCGTCCGGGTGGGCAATTACTGCAAATGTTCTTCTTCTTGCAATCTCTTCGTTCAGTGTCATATCTCTTCTTGGCTCAAATCGTTCCGATGGACTCTTTTTTCACCAATCTTCGGTAGTCAAATTCCTCACATACGACCAAGTATGCTGCGGATTTGACTCCTTGCTTGGCGAAAAAATAGCCTCATCGCCTCCGATTTTTTTGTTTTGGTATAATTTCGCTATTATTTCGGGCGCAAAGATAAAAATTAAAAATTTTTGTCGGCTTATAGAGGTGGTATTTGACTAAATTATAGGTCGCAAGGCGTAGGTTTGTTATTAGACATAACATCAAATAGCTCTTGTTATACAAATTTTAAGGTAGTGATATAATAGAAAAGTGGCTGTCCACAAAGGGTAGCACTTTTTCGGCGGTGAATTTTATTTCACCGCCGATTTTGTTGATATACATTGCATTAGGTTGTTGCGTTGTGAAACGACTTTTTATGCAAAAACTGCTTAAACTATATTTCTACCCTTGCGTGTAGTCTTCTATGTAGTATAAATTAAATATAATTAAGGTAAAAAATCACTTTTTGTGATACATCGTATCAAAAAAAGTATTACCTTTACACATTGAAATTGAGTGACTTGGGCTATGAATAATTTTTTGGCGACATACCGCAATGCTGTGAACTGCACCTCTTGTGCAGTCGTTGCATCGTGTGCCACAAATACCCCCCCATTACTCAATATTCTAATAGTCAAATAGTTAGCGTATATACACCATCTTATAGTTGGCGTTATGGCTTATCGTGAGCCGTAACGCCCTTTTTGTGCTTACATATCAATAAACATAACAATTAAAAAAAACAGAGTAATTATGAAGACATTTAGAATGATTGG
>JAGBCX010000059.1 GCA_017937805.1 Alistipes sp.
AAAATTAAAAGTTAAAAGTTGTTGAGATTTGCGACAAAAGATAGTAGTCGGGCTACGCCCTTGATAGGGATTCTGGGGATAATAGGGGTAATAGTTTTTGCTATTATCTCTATTTTACTTTTACCCTACAATCCCTATTATTCCTATCGCCCCTATAAAAAAATAAACCCTCCGCAACTTTTTCTGCGGAGGGTACATATTGCAAAATTTTATTAGAAGGATACTCCTATATGCACATTAAAGCCATGTAATATCTCTGTTGCATGTTGAAAACCCTTTATGTGACCCCTCTCATACACAGGTACAGCACCAAGAAAACTCTCGATTCGATAGCCTACACCTAAATATAACGATGATTTTTGTCCTAATCTGCGCTCTACGCCAAATGATATATCTCCCAACAAACCGCTTTGATTGTAGGTATATTCATTTAACTCTTGCATAACAGGAGATATTCTTGCTCCGGCTGATACGGAAATATAAGGCGACCAAGCCTTATCCAAGAAATTCGTTCTAAAATTCAAATATACCGGAATATTTACTCGTGTCGGTTTTGCATATGCATATTTCTGTTCCATTTGCGGTGTAAATAGGGCAAAGTCTGCACCTACGCCAAGTCCCAAGAAAAACAGATGATTAAATCGGTAACCTCCAATATAATTCAACCCGATAAAATCACTTACACGATTGTAGCCGTAAGAAAGGTTTACATATTGGTCATAGCCTTTGCCAACCTTGTCAAACTGTTGCGTTTTAGGTTGTTGATGGGATACAACTTTTTGCGGTTCAAACTTTGTTATAGAGCGAAAAGTTATAATTTGTGCTGCTGCGCTATTTGCAATAAGCAGTGTTGCGCATATAATAAACAAGCGTTTCATTACTTCAAGATATTTAATAATCCACCAGCTTTTGTAGGTTGCTTTTTATCATCATTGGAGGTCTTATCCTCTTTGTTCATCTTCGTAATCCAGACATCTTTCTCCTCCATTGTGCGGAACTTAATATAGCGAGCAGGATAACCTGTAACCGTGATAGATAATTTACCATATACTGTGGTGTCAACATTTACGAGAGCGCCAACCATTGTGTCTGCATTATATTTACTTGCAATGGTGTAAACTGCCAACTTTTTGTAATTATCAATCTCTTGAACATTCGAAGCTTGCACAATAAAATCTTCATATACAATAGTGTTGCTAACACTTTGTTCGGTCAGAATTTCCAACTCGGCAAGCAATGGTGCTACAACAATAGGGCTTTGAGTTGGCTCGGTATTACGCGCTGAATACTCACGATACGCAACATTGTTGGTAGCTGCACATGATGCCATAATCATCGAAATCGGTAGAATAAAAAATAGTTTTTTCATAATAAATAAGTTTTTTGTTTGCCCACCAACCTCGAATACGGCAGTTATATAAAATAAAGAAAGTGTGAGGCTGATTCTCGTTTATCTGAATGGAGGTTCTGGAATACCTTGGAACAAATAAACAATACCCCACACCCGTATTGGCAGGTATAGGGCAACGAAAGTGCCATAACACCAATACACGGTGACGAGTGTGTTGCCCTCCTTGTTCCATTGAAAATTTTCCAGATTTCCATTCAAGGATAAAAGCGAATACACTTTCATCAAATATGTCCGCAACCAAAGCGATTGCCCCACAAATATAGCAACTAATTCCGAAAGTCGCAAAAGTTTAAGCGGTTTTGTAAAGTTTTCCGTTTTCCGTTTTAACCCCACTCTGTGGGCTTTTCTTCCTTGCGGCTCGGAAAAATGTAAATAATTTTACTTTTTTCGCTCGCTCCGCATCGTCAGTTCCGTTTATTTTGCTAATTTTGCAAAATAGTTTGGCTCCGTAGTTCAATGGATAGAATTTAAGATTCCGGTTCTTACGATAGCGGTTCGAATCCGCTCGGAGTCACTTACAAACGGAAAACTGAAAGCGGAAAACTGAAAGCGATGGATAATATACGAAGAATCGAGAGCGATAGCGAGTTTGAGGGTAGAATACGCCCGCAGGAGTTGGAGCAATTTTCAGGTCAGGAGAAGATTGTCGAGAACTTGCGCGTCTTTATCAAGGCGGCATTGATGCGTGGCGACTCGCTCGACCACACCTTGTTACACGGTCCTCCGGGACTTGGAAAGACCACTTTGGCGAACATTATAGCCAACGAGATGGGTGCGCAGTTGAAGGTTACTTCGGGTCCCGTACTCGACAAACCTGGTGACCTCGCAGGACTTTTGACAAACCTTTCGGCGGGAGATGTGCTCTTTATTGACGAGATTCACCGCCTCTCACCTATTGTTGAGGAGTATCTCTACTCGGCAATGGAGGATTTCAAGATTGATATCGTGCTCGACAAAGGACCGTCAGCGCGTTCTATCCAGATTGAACTCGCGCCATTTACCCTTATTGGAGCAACCACCCGAAGCGGTCTTTTGACCTCGCCTTTGCGTGCCCGATTTGGTATTCAGTGCCACTTGGAGTACTACGATTCGCAGGTGTTGAGCCGCATTGTGAAGCGTTCTGCTTCGATTTTGGGCGTGTCGATTGACGATGACGCTGCGCTCGAAATTGCACTGCGCTCGCGCGGAACTCCGCGAATTGTCAATTCGTTGTTGCGCCGAGTGCGTGACTTTGCGATGGTTAAGGGCGAGGGCTGTATCGACTTGGAGATTACGAGAATGGCACTCGAAGCACTCAATATCGACTCGCGAGGCTTGGATATGATGGATAACAAGATTCTCTCGACCATTATCGCCAAGTTTAACGGTGGTCCTGTCGGCTTGAATACCATCGCTACGGCAGTAAGCGAGGACGCCGGCACTATCGAGGAGGTTTACGAGCCGTTCCTGATTAAAGAGGGCTTCTTGAAGCGCACTCCGCGTGGCCGTGAGGCTACCGAGTTGGCATACAAGCATTTGGGATTGACACAACCTGAGCGCGAGGGTGAGTTGTTTTAGAAGTGTTCAATATTTGTGACGATGAAACTAAAAGGACTTATATTTGATATGGACGGTACGCTGGTGGATAACTTGGCGTACCATTTTTTGGCTTTCGATGAGTATGCCAAGCGCGAGGGCTTTACATTGTTGGAGCCTGTGTCGTTGAAAATTAACGGTATGCACAGTAACGACATATTTCCGCTGCTACTTGGTGATGAGGTGGTTGCAAAATACGGATTAGATAGACTCAATCGCGAGAAGGAGGAGGTCTATCGCGATATGTATCGCTCGAAAATCACACCTATTGCAGGTCTTATGGAGTTGTTGCAAGCGGCTAAAAAGGCAGGTGTGAAGTGTGCTATCGGCTCGTCTGGCTGTCGCGAGAATGTCGAGATGATTGTAGAGGGGTTGGGTATCACCGATTTGATTGATGCATCGATTAGTGGCAGTGATGTAACGCATGGCAAACCTCACCCCGAAATCTTTATAAAGGCGTACGAGGCTCTCGGCTTGAAGGCGGAGGAGTGCGTGGTGGTTGAAGATGCCGTAAATGGTATTGTAGCCGGAGTTGCTGCGGGCTGCAAGTGTATTGCGGTAACGACTACTGCCTCTGCCGAAACGCTTTCGGAGGCGGGCGCTTCGATGTGCTTTGCGGACTACTCTACCGTAACAATCGAGCAGATAAACGAGTTGTTGAGATAGTCGCGGTTAAATATAAGAGAAAGAGAGGGTTGTATGCCCTCTCTTTTTTATTTAGAAACTATATTTTGCCAAGACATTTATGCGGTTGGAGTGTGCTTTCATATCGTTCATATTTTTGCGGTGTCCATAGAGATATTCGGCACCAAGAACGAAACGCGGAGTTATATTCCAAAATATATTTCCGAAGATATATTGTCCCTGCTTGTACATATTGTCGTTATATACACCATTCTTTTTACGCACTGTAACGGCCGAGTAACCACCCGAAACAAAGAGGTTCGGTAAGATGTTGATTTGTGCGGCAGCTTGCCAACCGAACATTGGCGTTGTTTGCACTTGCGTAGGGTCGTCAGGACGCGGAGTAAAGTCAAGACCGGTACCCATCAAATCGTTGATATAACGCGAAATACCCTCTCCGTAAATACCATTCATGAACAACTCCAAATATTTGGTAATGTGAATATTGCCACTAAACTGAACGCCCCAGCCAAATAGGTCGTCTTCGGTTGAACGAGCATTATTGTAGAGGTACATGTCGCGGAAGACTGCCGAAGCACGGATATGGCTGTCGCGATTCTTGCCCCACGAATATTGGAAATAGACCGGAAAATCGGGTACGCGTTGCGGAATTGCCATCAATGTTTCGCCATAAGTTCCCGATACGCTCGGCATCTCGGCTGCAGCACCCACCTTCAAATGGTCTTTGAGGAACGAGTATTCGTAGCGAATCATAGTAGCGAAGCGGAAATTGTAGGCGTTAGGACCTTGGAAATCGATTGTCGTAGGTGCGGCTGTAAGGTCGCAGAAGGTCGAAACATCACGACCGATGGTCAAACCGAGCATCTGCACATAGCCCGAACGAATGCGCGGAGTATAGCTGCCTTTAACACCTCCTCGGAAGTCCAAATCCATGAATACATGCACCTGACCGAGCTTTTTGGTGTTGGCGATACCTCGAATAAAGATGCGCGAGGTTGTAGCGTCCATGCGTATCTCCTGCTTATCGGCAGGGGTGAGAGTCATCGGGATATCGTAAGGCACCATATCTATGTTATTTACGGTGCGGTCGAATGTATATGCGGCACGAAGAGCCACATCGCCACCAATAGCAAACGAGAATGTGTTGCGCTTGTCGGCAAAAATAGCCGAAGGCAGAGCTACCTGCTGAATACCATCTCGAGTGGCGTTTTTGTGGTCCTCGATAGCCGCTTTTACGGCTGCATTTTTCATCACAATATCCTGCTGATTGCAACCTTGTGATGCAGGCGTGACAGTGTCGGTCTCACTTACCGATATAATATATACGGTAGGCTCGGCATCGCCGTGATGATATCGCTGTACGCGATGATTTTGTGCAGTGGCACCAAATGTAACCACCATTGCTCCGATAATCAGTAAAACTCTTTTCATATCATTTTTGTTTTTTAGTTACGCTCTTTACGGGTGCAAACCTTGTGCCACTATACCATCTCCTCCTCTAGTTCGACCTCTTTTTCGAGTTCATCGTGCCAGCGTAGAGATGCATGAGAGCCGTCACAATAGGGTTTATTTGCCGACTCTCCGCAACGACACAAAACGGTGCGATTGCGAATTTCGTAGGAGGTACCATCTTCGCGTGCAATGCGGATACCTCCGCGTACCCATAACCCTCCGCTTACGTGCAGAGCATCATCTTCGATAAGTCCTAAACTTGGCTCGTAGTGGCGTTCGAATGGTAGGTCGGAGCCGTTGCCCCATACCATCAATCGCCCACTCGGACACATTGAGGCCTGTCGTATGGCCTGTCGGCGTGCCGAGTCGTCAAATGAGGTCTCGGTGGCAGCCCAAACTCCCCCACCGGCATCGCAAAAACGAGCGAATACGCAATATTGTGGGTTGTCGGTGAGCGTGAGTTCATCGCCCGAAGTTATTTCGACATTATCCAAAAGAGCTTCGGGACGGGCGGTGAGCTTCGATTTCCACTTGTGTGAATGGTGTGTGCCGTCACAATAGGGCTTGTTTTTTGATGCTCCGCAACGACATAGCGAGGTGGGCTCTTTGTCGGTGGAGAAGTGTTTGCCCTCCTCGAATGCCCAGCTCTCGCCCAATTCGTTGGGCACGATGTGCTGTGTCGCTAATGGTGGTTGTCCGTATACCAAGTAAGGACCTTTGTCGCTTACGATGATTTTGTACTCCGGAGCCGCAGGAATACTACCTGCCTCTATTTTTTGTTTTGCCATAGTAATAAAGAGTTTTTTATATTCGTTATCTTGTCGGGCAATAATTGTTCCCAAAAGAGAAGTTTCTCTTTGAATTTGTCAACTTTTTTGTATATTTGCAGGTTGTAAATGATTACATGATATGAGAAGCGTTAAGTTTTTGGTTGTTACAATTGCTATGATGATGGCATTTGTTGCATGTGAAAAAGAGAAGAGTACAGTTTCGCTCGTGTTGAATCGTTCGTCACTATACTTCTCTTCGTGGAAAGACTCTCCACAAACAGTATCGTATGTGGCAGAGAATGCTACCACCGTAATGATTGGTAGCTATAGCGAAGGTCTTTATGCTTCGGTAGATACCGCTTCAAGTACGGTCATGGTCAGTACTATCGGCACTACCGATGAGAGCGTAGAACTTCCAAAAGAGGGTTATGTGGTGGTAAATGCCCTGAATGAAGACAACGAATCTGTGAGTTGCTACATAAATGTATATGTTTCTGAGCCTGAGTACCTTGATGCAGAAGGCCATCGCTCGAATTGTTATGTCGTAACCTCTCCAAATACAGTCTACTCCTTCGATGCAATGCATCGCCCTGATGGTGAGCCATTGGCAACTACAAGTGTGGCCCTGTTGTGGCAGAGCAACAATAGCGTTGTTAAGAATGTAATCAAGGTCGGCGATAATGCCACATTCTACATATCGTCATTGAAGGGTGATGAGACTCGCGTAGAGGATACAAATGCCGTAATCGGAGCCTACAATGCGTTGGGTGAGGTTATCTGGAGTTGGCATTTGTGGATTGTGAACGAGAATCCGTTTGAGACTGTCGATACATATACCTACTCTGACGGAACAACGAGGGAGTTTATGCATCAAAACCTCGGAGCCTTTACTAATAGCAATGGCTCGCATGAAATCAGACAAATTCACGACTCCTATGGAATGTACTATCAGTGGGGCCGTAAAGATCCATTCCCTCGTCCATACTTCTACGATGCTGCTTATGCAGAAGATGAGGGCCGTGCAGATGGTGCAGGCAACTTTATTGCAGAGAGGCGCGAGGCACGAACATTGTATAGCGGAACGGTGTCGTATGTAACGAAGATGCCTATGGTATTTATCACGACAGATGGCAGTGATGGTGTCGGAGATTGGCTTGTTACTGCAGATAATACGCTGTGGAAAGATGATGAAAAGAGCATTTATGACCCATGCCCATATGGTTGGCGAGTGCCATCGGCAGCAGATATGTCGGTATTGAAACTTGCCGAGAACGATGATAAGACATCGCTCGATGTGGCCCGTAAGCAATTCGGTTGGAGATTGATGGACGATAGTGGCAGAAAGTTCTTCTATTCGGCATGTGGTCGTCGTCGCTATATGGACGGCAAGGTGGAGAATATGAACTCGAAAGATTATCAGTATAACCCAGAAACGGGAGAGCCTGTAAAGCCTGAGCCTTGGGAGGGATATTATTGGACATCTACCACAACGGCAGACGGTAAGGCGGTGTCGCTCTACTTCGATTTGACAACCACTCGAACAATAAACAATTTCGAGCCTGCTTATAGCGCCCGCAAGGCCAATGGCTTCCAAATTCGTTGCGTGAAAGAGCGAGAATAGTTCTTGATTTGGCACTAACGTTGCATCATGGCGATAAGGTATTAAAAATCTTGTCGCCATGAAAATTTATACGGGTAAGGGATACATCTCTCTGTTTGCACTATTGGCTATATGGTCCGTGTCGGCCGTAACATCGTTGCCAGGGTTGGCTATATCGCCTATTTTGGAGGATTTGAGTCGCATATTTCCAACTGCATCACAACTTGAAATACAGATGCTTACATCGTTGCCATCGTTGCTCATAATTCCGTTTGTATTGTTGGCGGGTTGGCTGTCGGAGCGAGGCGGTGAGTCGCTAAAACTGCTTGCCGTAGGTCTGTTTATCTTCTTCGCAAGTGGCTTGGCATGTGTATTTGCCAAGGATATTCGGTTGCTTATTGTTGCAAGTTGCATTATGGGAGCAGGTGCAGGTATTGCAGTACCCTACTCGACAGGTCTTGTAGTGCGCTATTTTACGGGCGATGCGCGTGTGCGACAACTCGGTATCAGTTCTGCCGTAAATAATCTGTCGTTAGTACTTGCAACCGCAGTTGTAGGCTGGATAGCAACAAGAGATTGGCACCTTGCATTTATGGTCTATCTTCTGCCGGCGGTAGCGTTGGTTATGTTGCTCGCGTTGCGCAATGTAAAGTCTGCACCAGAGCCGAAGGAGAGCGATCAGTTGCGTCAAAAGCGCATCAATTGGGCGCGTTTGTCGGGCCTATCCGTGCTCTACTTCGTGATAACCTTTACTACGCTTGTGATTACATTCTACCTCTCGTTTTTGCTCGAAAAATACCACTTTCCACAGGAGTTTTCGAGTGTGATGATTTCTCTCTTTTTCCTTGCGATAATGTTGCCGGGATTGGTATTGGGTGCGATAATTCGCAAAGTTCGCTCGATGACAATCTTTGTGTCGTTACTACTTATTGTTGTGGGCTTGTTGCTGGTGGGTACCGTGCCGGATATTCCGTTGATGACACTTGGCGTGATATTGACAGGTGTGGGCTACGGCGTTTTGCAACCTATTATTTACGATAAAACGGCCATTATTGCACCTCCCGAAACGGCTACAAAGGCCTTGTCTGTTGTTATGACCGTTAATTACGTAGCGGTTGTTGTGTGTCCGTTTGTGGTCGATTTCGTAACGAAATTGACAGGGCAAAACCGTAGCACATTCCCATTTGTTGCGAGTGCGGTGTTGGTGGCTATGGTTGCGTTATTGTCGCTACTGATGCGAAAAAGTTTCGTTTTAGGACTCGATGAATCGTACTATAAGATAGGAGATAGTAGTGAAAATAATTCTTAATTCTTAATTCTTAATTCTCAATTTTTTCTATCTTTGTACTCGTGAAGAGTACTATCCAAATATTTTCTGAACTTGGCGCACGCCTTTCGGGGTTTGGCTCTGACGAGGTGTCGCGCTCGGTCATGGTACGTGCTGTGGCTGATAATGAGTGGTTTTCGGTGGGTGATATCCGTTACGCGATAGATGCTATACGTACTGAAATGCTCGATGCCGAGAAGATTGAAAATTGGCTCTCCGGCTACCCTGCTGTCGCATCTTGCGAAGCCAAGCGTGTCGCTCTGATTATGGCAGGAAATATCCCTTTGGTCGGCTTTTTTGACCTTATGTGTATAATTGCAAGTGGAAATATCCCTTGTGTTAAGCCTTCAAGCAAGGATAGGGCTTTGGTGGAGTATATCGAGCAACTATTACTCGATATAGAGCCTGCGCTGCGTATCGAAAAGTATGTTGCAGGGGCCGACTACGATGCCGTTATAGCCACCGGAGGCGAGAGTGCCAATATCTATTTTAATTCTGTTTTTAGTGCTATTCCGTCATTGTTACGAGGTAGCCGTCACTCTGTGGCCGTGCTGCTGGGAAATGAGTCGAGAGAGGAGCTTGCCGGCCTTGCCAACGATATCTTTACATATTCCGGTTTGGGCTGTCGCAATGTGTCGCTCATCTTTGTTCCGAAGGGGTATGAATTGACTTTACCTACACGCAAAATGTCCCCTGCTTACCACAATAACTATCTGCAATGCAGAGCTTTGCTTACGATGCAAGGTGCGGAGTTTTATGATAAGGGCGAGTTTGTCGTGGTGCCGTCAAAGGCGGAATTACCTCGCTTTCTAAGTCAGATAAACGTGGTCGAATACTCCGATATGGCGGAGGTGCAGGAGTGGCTTGCTGAGAATGATGAACGATTGCAGTGTGTTGTGAGCAGTATTGAGGGAGTACATTCACGTTGTGTTCCGTTTGGCTATGCACAATTGCCGACACTCTTTGATTATGCCGATGAACGCGATACTATGCAATTTCTTTCATCGATTGATTAGAATATTGAAAAAATATGCTATATTTGCATAGTAAAACCAATAAAACTATAACGATATGAAGAAGATTCTTTTGATGATTGTTGCCGTATTGGCATTTGTAACTGTTTCGGCTCAGCCTCCACAGGGCGGACCACAAGGCGGTCAGCGTGGTGGTGACCGTAATGCACGAATGGTAGAGATGTTGCAGAAACAGCTCAATATGAGCCCTGAACAGGCGAAGGAATTTGTTCCTGTGTATCAAGGTTATCAGCGTGAGATTCGTGCCGTGCGCAAGGATACCAAGACCTATGTTGATTCGTTCAAGGGAGAGGAGATGACCATTAAGGTTGCCAAGAAGATTATGATGGCGCAACTCAATGGCGACAAGGAGATTATCAAGGTTAAGAAGGAGTATATCAAGGTTTTTGTAAACTACCTCACTCCGGAGCAGTTGGCAAAGGTCTTCACGATAGGTCAGGGACCACGTCGTCCTCGTGGTGGAGCACCAGGACAAGGTCCGCGACCACAAGGAGCACCACAACGATAGAAAAAAGCAACCTTCGGGTTGCTTTTTTTTAGTTAGGAGTTAGGAGTTAGGAGTTAGGAGTTAGGAGTTAGGAGTTAGGAGTTAGGAGAGAGTAGTGAGTAGTGAAATGCAAAATGCAAAATTACTTTCAGCGCGCTCCTATTACCCCTATTACCCCCATTATCCCTATTATCCCTATTATCCCTATTATCCCTATTATCCCTATTATCCCTATTATCCCTATTATCCCTATTTTCGTTGCTACGCTCCACAAACAAGTTTGCGAAGCGTA
>JAGBCX010000060.1 GCA_017937805.1 Alistipes sp.
TCGACCTTAAACTCCAACTCTCCATCTTTGCTCCATTGACGAGGCTGCACTCGGCCCTGAATAAAGAGGAAATAGTCCTTGAACATACGGGTACGGAACATCTCGTAATCCTTGCGGAAGAAGGCAAATTCGTGCATACCATTGTAGTCCATTACAACCATCTTGCCAGCAGGAGTTCCATTTTTGAGGTAGAACTCTGTTGTGTCGGTCACGATACCGGCAACGGAAATCTCCTTTCCACGATACTTTTCGAGGTTTCCTAAATCCGAAAGAGAACACTTGCACACAGAGTTCAGTAATATCTTGTACTCATCGAGTGGGTGAGCCGAGAGATACATGCCTATCAACTCCTTCTCCTTGTTGAGCAGTTCGAGCTGTACGGCATCACCACGTACCGGAATTGCAGGCTTCTGAATATCGGAGATACCACTATCGCCACCAAAGAGGCTCTGCTGAGCATTGTTTTTCTCATTTTGTATGCGAGTGCCATAGCGCACCAATGCATCGATGAAACTCTCATCTTTGTCATCTTTGGCAAGGAATTTTCCTCGCGAGAAATCAATTATCGAGTCGAAACCACCCGCCATTGCGATATTTTCGAAACACTTGCGGTTGATAGCCGAGTAGTTTGCTCGCTCACAGAAATCGAAAATATTTTTGTATGGGCCATTCTTCTCGCGCTCGGCAATAATCGAATTTACAGCACCTTCACCAACACCCTTAATAGCCGCTAAACCGAAGCGAATATCTCCGGCAGCATTCGACGAGAAGCGCATCTGCGACTCGTTGATGTCGGGCGATAGCACCTTAATACCCATTCGCTTACATTCGCTCATATACAACTCCAACTTCTCGATATTTCCGAGGTTGGAACTGAGCAATGCCGCCATATACTCCGATGGATAGTTGGCTTTGAGGTATGCAGTTTGGTATGCAACCCACGAGTAGCATGTTGCATGCGATTTGTTGAAGGCGTATTTTGCAAACTCCTCCCAATCGCTCCAAATCTTTTCGAGTACCTTTGCATCGTGACCATTCGAAGCGCCGCCTGCCAAGAATTTAGGCTTCAACTCGTCAAGCTTCTCCTTAATCTTCTTACCCATCGCTTTACGCAGGGTGTCCGCCTCGCCACGTGTGAAGTTGGCCAGCAGTCGCGAAAGCAACATCACCTGCTCCTGATATACCGTAATGCCGTAGGTATCCTTCAAGTACTTCTCCATGACAGGAATATCGTACTCGATAGGCTTGCGGCCATGCTTACGGTCGATAAAATCGGGGATATACTCCATAGGCCCTGGACGATAGAGAGCATTCATTGCTATCAGGTCCTCGAATACCGTAGGCTTCAAGTCGCGTAAGTGCTTCTGCATACCGGGACTCTCAAATTGGAATGTTCCGAGCGTAAAACCACCACAATAGAGGTCGTAAGTCTTCTTGTCGTCAATAGGTATAGCGTCAATATCGACATCTATGCCCTTAATTCGCTTGATGTTCTCCACCGCATCCTTCATGATGGAGAGGTTCTTCAGACCGAGGAAGTCCATCTTGATAAGTCCGGTATCTTCGATAACCGAGCCTTCATATTGCGTTACGAGCATCTTTTCGCCCGTATCCTTATCTACGGCAGTCGATACAGGTACCCAATCGGTAATATCGTCACGACAAATAATTGTTCCGCATGCGTGAACACCCGTTCCGCGGACATTGCCCTCCAATTCACAGGCATACTTTATCGTATCGCGCAAAATAGGGTCGTCAGACTGCTCTGCCTGCTTCAGTTCAGGCACGAAATTTATGGAGTTCGGGAGATTTACTTTCAACTCCTTATCCTTGTTGTCCGGATCAGGAATGTGGTCGGGAATCAACTTGCAGAGTCGGTCGCTCTCCGCTAACGGCAACTTCTGCACTCGCGCAACATCTTTGAGAGCCATCTTTGTCGCCATTGTACCGTAGGTGATGATGTGCGCCACCTTCTCTTGACCATATTTCTTGGTTACCCAATCGAGAACTCGACCACGACCTTCATCGTCAAAGTCGATGTCTATATCGGGCAACGAGATACGGTCGGGGTTCAAGAAACGCTCGAACAGCAAGTCGTATTTTATAGGGTCTATCTGCGTAATTCCCAAGCAGTATGCCACGGCCGAACCTGCAGCCGAACCACGGCCCGGGCCTACCCAAACACCCAACTCTTCGCGTGCAGCGCGGATAAAATCCTGCACGATAAGGAAGTAGCCGGGGAAACCCATTGTCTTCATGATGTATAGCTCGAAGCGCAAACGCTCTGCCACCTCTTCCGATAGAGGTGAGCCGTAACGCTTCTTTGCACCCTCCATAGCGAGTTTTGCAAGGTAGTCTGCCTCGAACTTTATACGATATAGTTTGTCGTAACCTCCAAGTTTCTCAATCTTCTTCTTTGCGGCCACCTCGTCCATCACAACCTCGCCATTTTCGTTGCGGGTGAACTCATCGAAAAGGTCCTGCTCGGTCAATCGTTGGCGATACTCCTCTTCGGTGCCGAACTCGGCAGGAATAGGGAATACCGGCATAATAGGGGCGTGGTCAATCGAATAGAACTCCACTTCGTTGCAGATGTTGACCGTATTTTCGAGAGCCTCAGGATAGTCTGCAAATATGGCCTCCATCTCGGCAGTGGTCTTCATCCACTCCTGCTTCGAATAGAGCATTCGCTTAGGGTCGTCAAGGTCTTTGCCCGTACTCAAACATATAAGTCGGTCGTGAGCCTCGGCATCTTTCTCCTCCACAAAGTGAACATCATTTGTGCAAATGAGTGGGATATTGTGCTTGCGCGAGAACTCCACCAACTTCGCGTTCACCTTGCACTGCATATCGTATGCCTCGTGGTTGGCACGCTCGACAGTCGCTTTGTGCAACTGTAACTCCAAGTAGTAATCCTCGCCAAATAGGTTTTTGTACCACAAAACCGACTCCTCGGCCTCTTGCAATCGCTCCTCGGTAATCAACTTAGGAATCTCGCCACCTAAACAGGCTGATGCACAAATCAACCCTTCGTGATGTTTTTCAAGTTCGTGGCGGTCGGTTCGCGGACGATCGTAGAAACCATCAGTCCACGCCTTCGATACTATTTTGAGCAGATTCTTGTAGCCTTTGAAGTTCTTTGCCAAGAGAATAAGGTGATAACCTCCTCGGTCGGCCTTCTCGGTTTTGAGGTTCAAGTCGCCACGACGAGCGACATAGACCTCGCAACCAATAATTGGTTTGAATGGCTCCTTGCCCTCGTCTTTACGACCTTTATTGGTCTTACCCACATAGTTCATAAACTCCTTGATAGCGAACATGTTACCATGGTCGGTAATGGCGATGCCCGGCATACCGTCTTTGATAGCCTTATCAACGAGTTTTTTCACACTCGCCTGACCGTCAAGGAGTGAGTATTGGGTGTGAGTATGCAGATGTACGAAACCACTCATAATATTCTCTTTCTTTGCTTACAAAGATAGAAAATAAATTGATAATTGACAATTGATAATTGACAATTGTCGAAATTTTTAATTCTTAATTTTTAATTCTTAATTAGGCTGATGCTTTCAGCCTAGTTTGGGCGTGGTTTTTGTTGTATGATATCAAAAAAAGTTATAACTTTACAAAAAAGAGGAGGGGTGATTTTATGCAGGTTGACGAATTGGTAGTAGTGGCGGAGTACAACTCGGCTGTGGAGGCGGAGATGGCGAAGAGTATCCTTGCGTGTGCAGGCATACACGCACAGATAGAGAATGAGTATATGACAACTCTCTATCCGGGTGTTATCCGTGCAAGATTGGTTGTAAATGATAAAGATTACAAGCAGGCACGAACGCTTTTGCGACTACGCGATTAGTCGTTCCAGATCACCCACGATGCTTCTGCTTGGGCGTGGAACATCGTCAGACCGTCAATAGTGCGAGCTCCTCGCTCGGCTCCGAGTTGCAGGAACTTCGTTTGACGAGGGTTATAGACGCAGTCGAATAGGGTGTGTTTGGCAGATAGTGCCGAGTAGGGCAGTGCCGGCGCACTATCCACATTCGGGAACATTCCCAGCGGTGTGGTATTTACTATGATGTCGCACTCTGCGATGCACTCCTCGCTTAAATCGTTGTAGGTTAAATCTGCCATGCCCTGTGTGCGAGATACCACCTTAACCTCTGCACCGCCTTTGCGCAATACATATTGTACAGCCTTCGATGCACCTCCCGTGCCGAGAACAAGAGCCGTTGCACCTTCGAGCGTAACCCCTTCGAGCGACTTGCGAATACCTATAACATCTGTATTGTAGCCCTCCAAACCATCGGGCGTAACCTTCACGCAATTTACCGCACCAATCTCTTGTGCCTCCTCGCTGATAGCGGCAAGCAACGGCATAATTGCCTGCTTGTGGGGTATGGTAACATTGAAACCTGCAAGGTGTTCGCAGTGAGGTAACACCTCCTCTGCACTTTCGATAGGTAGTGGGGTATAGTTCGCATCTATACCCTCTCTGGCGAATTTCTCGCCAAAGTACGATGCAGACAACGAGTGTCCAAGCGGAAAACCTATTAGCGCAAAGTGTTTCATTGTTATTTCTTCACTCCTTTGTAGATAAGGTAGACGAGAGCCACTGCCACCACAGCCATAATGCCGTAGCCTATTTCGTGGCTATACTTGGTTACGGTAGCGATAAGTTGCTCCTCGGGAACTACAGCTTCGAGGAAGTAGCCGAGTGCTGCCAATACGCCATTCCACAATCCTGCGCCAATAGCAGTGAAGAGGGCAAATTTGGCGATATTCATTCGTGACAAGCCCGCAGGAATGGAGATTAACTGACGCACCGCAGGCACAAGACGACCAACGAGCGTTGCCGCTACGCCATATCGCACAAAAAACTCCTCCGCCTTTACGACCTTCTGCTCATTGAGCAGACACATGTGACCGATACGGCTATTTGCGAACTTATAGACGATAGGTCGGCCGAGCCATACGGCGAGGTAGTAGTTGATAAATGCGCCAATCAACGCGCCAAGTGTAGCGAAAAATATCACTAACCACACATTCAGCTCGCCACTTGCGGCTGCTTTGTATGCCGCAGGCGGAACAACCACCTCACTCGGGAATGGAATAAACGAACTCTCAATAGCCATCAATAGAGTGATAGTCCAATAGTTCAGATTATCCAAACACCACTGTATAAATCCCAAAGACTCCATAATAGTTAAAATTATTCTGATTGGTAAATTTTGTACCAATCGTCAGTCGCCAAATTTCTCACATACGATTAAGTATGCTGCGAATTTGTCGCTTTGCTTGGCACAAAATTTCCTCAATCACCTCTAATTTTATTTTAGCTGTTGGCCATTAGCCATTAGCTTTTTACAATACATGTTTGCTTATCTCCTCAAACGGAACACAAACTTGTTCGCCTGTTGTCATATTTTTAACTGTCGCTTTGCCCTCTGCCAACTCGTTGCTGCCGATAATTACGACATACGGAATCTGGCGGCGGTTGGCGTACTCCATCTGCTTCTTCATCTTTGCCGAGTCGGGATATACCTCAGTCGAGATACCTGCATCACGCAACGCCTTTGCGCATCGCAATGATGCCAAACCCTCTGCCTCGCCCAAGTTGATAAATAGTACCTTTGTCAAGCAGGTTACATCGGCAGGGAAGAGGTCTAAACCAACCATAACATCGTAGATGCGGTCTGCACCAAACGAGATACCCACGCCCGACACATCAGGCATACCGAAGATGCCCGTAAGGTTGTCGTAGCGACCACCTCCGCAGATTGAGCCGATAGCAAAGTCCTTCGCCTTAACCTCGAATATCGCGCCGGTGTAGTAGTTCAAACCACGCGCTAACGAGAGATCCAATTCAACCTCCAACTCAATACCGAGAGCATCTACCGCAGAAAATACGGTGCGCAACTCCTCCACGCCCTTCAAGCCGGTTTCGCTCGCAGCGAGGATAGTTTCGAGCTGTGCCAACTTCTCGGCTGTCGAGCCACTCAAAGTGAGGATAGGCTCCAACTTCGCCACAGCCTCTGCCTCGATGCCACGCTCTGCCAACTCAGCCTTAACATTGTCAAGACCTATCTTTTCGAGCTTGTCGATGGCTACGGTGATATCTATCATCTTGTCGGCGTGGCCCATAACTTCGGCAATGCCGTAGAGTACTTTGCGGTTATTCAACTTCAACACCACATTTATTCCGAGTTTGCCGAATACGCGCTCCACAATCGAGATCAACTCCACCTCGTTGAGCAATGAGCGTGAGCCGATAATATCGACATCGCACTGATAAAACTCGCGATAGCGACCTTTCTGTGGGCGGTCAGCACGCCATACAGGCTGAATCTGATAACGCTTGAACGGGAAGGTTATCTCGTTTTGGTGCTGTACGACATAGCGAGCAAACGGAACGGTTAAGTCGTATCTTAAACCCTTCTCGCAGATGCGGTGTGCTTGGCGTACCTCCTCATCGTTGAGGTTTGCTCCAAAGTCGCCTGAGTTGAGAATCTTAAAGAGGAGCTTGTCGCCCTCCTCGCCATACTTACCCATAAGGGTAGAGAGATTCTCCATCGAAGGTGTTTCGATAGAGGCAAAGCCGTAGTTGCGAAACACCTCGGCAATAGTGTCGAATATGTAGGAACGGCGAGCCGTTTCGAGTGGTGAAAAATCGCGCGTTCCCTTTGGAATAGATGGTTTCTGTGCCATAAAATATAAATTCAAAATTCAGAATTCAGAATTCAAAATTATTTAAATATCAAATTTTTGCATTTGTTGGTCTACTCAACCAATTTGCGATACTTTACTCGGTGTGGGGTGGTATCCATACCCTGTGCCTTCTTCCACTCCTCGTACTCCGAGTACGAACCCTCGTAGAATACGACCTTCGAGTCGCCCTCGAACGAGAGGATATGGGTAGCGATACGGTCCAAGAACCAACGGTCGTGCGAGATAACCACTGCGCAACCTGCGAAGTGCTCCAAGCCCTCCTCCAATGCACGAAGGGTATTTACATCGATATCGTTGGTAGGCTCATCGAGCAAAATTACATTACCCTCCTCCTTTAATGCAAGAGCGAGGTGCAAGCGGTTACGCTCACCACCCGACAATACGCCACACTTCTTCTCCTGGTCTGCA
>JAGBCX010000061.1 GCA_017937805.1 Alistipes sp.
ACATAACTCGCAGACAATCAGGATACTTTCTCCTTATCGCAATATTTCGCTTTTTTCTTTGGTGTTTATTTTATTCTATCGCCGCAGTATGCCTTGCGTTTGCAAGTTTTGCAGTGCTCTCCCGACCACACCGAGTTGAAATGATCGGCAGCGGCATCTACCAACACAAGGTCATCGGTCAAAATTCCCGCCTCGAAGTTGCGCTTGCCGTCGGACTTCATACCTATGCCCGCACCCGTAAGGTTTGCCGAGCCGATGTATGCCACCTCGCAATCGAAAATCATCATCTTGAAATGAACTCTCGGGCAGAGTTTGCGTTGCAACTTCTTTATGAGAGCAGGGTACTTATCAAAATCCGCACGGAAATTAGGCCCTGGCTCTTTGGCGTGTAGCAGGCGTACCTCCACACCTCGCCTGACGAGTAGGTCCAACACCGCAAGGAACGGCTCACGACCCGCCCCAACCTTCACATAGAGGTCTTTGATATCGGCCGTACCAATCACCAGCGAATGCTTAACACCCGCCACCCTTGCCAGCACCTCGTTATAGTGCGCTATGTCGGAGATGTAGATGGTCATTTAGTCTCAAAAAATGCCTTTAACAATGTGTGCCATTTAGCTTGATCTTTTCCCCATCGGCAGCAGGGGTGCTGGATGATAATAGCAGGGATCGGATCCACGGCGTCCAATTTGAAAGTGCGGACAGGAGTATCATAAATTACCCCATTATACTCGGCTTTTAGGGTGTAATCGGGATATTCTGGGGCTCCGTCAGGTAACCAATCTCGAGTAAAAAGAAACTTACTCCAAATAATAATATAATCGGGTTGATATTCCGCTAAAACCTCTTTGAAAGCCTCTTTATAGTCATCTATCTCTTCTGCTTCCGTTTTTCTTCTGCTGCGAGGTTTGTATTGCGAATGCTGAATATAGTTGTAGAAAATAACACTATTCCAGAAGTTAATACTCTCTTGTGGTGATGGGGTGTAGCCAAAAAGATTCTTCTCGAAAGTTAGTATTGTTTGAAGATACCCTTCACTTTTCTTTCTCCCGCTTCTAAACTCCAAATACTCATCTCGAATAAGATTATGGGTCATATTATAGCAGCAATCATTCATACAATCATACGAACAATCTCCTTTACTACGACAAGCATCATTTCGATTTTTGTCTTTTGCACAATAGTGGCTATCGCCAAGAATCAGTAGTTTTTTGCCCTGAGGTATCTGTTCGTAATTATCTCCTTTCCAAGGCTTGAATTTTACACATTTGTACTCTATATTCTCCATATTCATTTACTTTTCGTTTTTTATATAATCAGCATTAGCCTTCAAAAATGCCTTCAAATCTGCCATCATCTGCTCGTATATGTCTTGTTGCTTTTTACGCGCTGTTGGATGATAGCTATCTATTACAATCTTTTTGGTTGAGGGCGAAAAATAGACCCAGCCAGCATCCGAAAACTTTTTAAGGTCTGGCAAGTAGGTATTCTTTACAAAATCTTTGATTATTCCGCCGCCACCACAGCAGAGTATAATGTCGGCATCGTACATCGCAATTTGCTCTTGGAGTAAATCGGCATATCTTTCGATATGAGCATTTAATACCTCATCTCTGATAGAACTCTCCCCAATCTCTTTTTTACAATTCACACGCGCAATCGGGGCAGAGGTGTAGTGCTCACGCAACTCATCCCAACAGGGCGTTTGGTCGTACTCTACAACCTCGCCACCCTGCACCGCATTGAGCAGAGCGTACGACCACAATGTTAAGTTTCGATACATTCCTGCTGCCGGCTCTTTCCTCTCGCCGATGTTGTTTTTCAGAGCAGCCTCCTCGCGTATATCCTCTTGACCGCCGTTACGGGTGGTGTCTTTGGTTAGAATCAGCAAACGACAAGGTGCGTTATCCCACAGTTCGGTTTCGTTTCCCGAGTGGCGTATCCAACAGCCATTTAAGAGTTCAAGTTCCCCACGAAATAGGACGCCGTCATAGGCAAAATCCTCCTCCGGATTTATGCCATCTTTCACTTGGCACGCCTCCATCCATCGTGCAAACAACTCCTCTTCGCGCTCCTTATAAGTTCTCATAACTGCTTACTTTTTATACACCTTAAAATGATACCCCGAGCCCATACCTGCCGAGGCGTTGTTGTTTGCGGTCGTTTCGGCCTTCTTGCGGAGAATATCTTTGAGCGCTACGGGGGCTAACACACCCACTGAGTCGCCCATTGAGAGTAGTTTTTGTTGGAAATCAAACGACGGGCAGAGGCGGTACTCGAAAATCGAAAACTCCTCGTTGCGCTCCACCTCAACCTGCGAGTGGTGCAGGGGCAAGGTGCGCAGATATTTGCTCTGCCACGAATCGACCTTCAATGCCACAGGCTCCACATCGAACTCCTCATCGCCGATGATAATGCCGTAGTGGTCCTCAAAGAATTTCTCGGCATTGAACTTCTTGGGCAGTTTGAACTTTCGCTCGGTCGGTTCTAACGCCTTGATACGGTCGAGGGCATACAAGCGCAGTTTGTCGCTCATTCCGAGCATATACCACCTCTGCTCAAAGAGTTTCACGCAGTAGGGCTCCACTTCGAAGGTCGAAGGCTCCTCACGATGAAAACTATGGTAGGTCATCGAGAGTGCCACTCCTTCACGCATCGCATCCACAATGGTTGTCAGGTGCTGCTGCCCCGAAGGCACATTTTCAAGCAAAATACGGTTTTTGAGCTCTTGGCTCTCGTGCAGAATGTTATTGACCGAGAAGGTTTGGATAAGCCACTTGCGCATACCCATATTGTCAATACCCTCGCGGTCGGCAACAACATAACCTCGCTGCGAGCGACTATACTTTATCTCGATGTCGAACAACTCCTCCAC
>JAGBCX010000062.1 GCA_017937805.1 Alistipes sp.
CCCCTCCTCGGAGGGGGGTGGGGGTGGGTAAATTTGTAGATGCGGTGGCACACCGCAAGAAAAAAGCCCCTGACCTAAATCAGGGACTAATTTTCCCGTTTTTCGTTAGAAAAACAAAACTCCCAAACATTATTTACAGCACACGGAGCAGAATTTTATTCTGCGACCAAGTCCCCTCCTCGGAGGGGGTTGGGGGTGGGTAAATTTGTAGATGCGGTGGCACACCGCAAGAAAAAAGCCCCTGACCTAAATCAGGGACTAACGCTATTGGTATACAGATGTCTGTAATAAGGTAATATTCCTTAGAATATATAGTTCAAACCAATATTCACGCCCGGCTTGTAGCTCTTCTTCATTGTCAACTCCGACACCGGAACATTCAGGTTGGTGTTGGTGTAAACCTTGGTGTTAAGTGGCACGGCAACCTCTGCCGAGAGGATAAAGTTGCGGTTCATCGCCAACTTCAAGCCCACACCTGCACTCATGTGCAACTTGCGCTTCTCGCCTGTGTAGATGAGGTTCATCTCTGCATCGGAGAGAGTTGTATCGCCTGCATCGTGCGCCGTGCGCAAAGCCTTCATCTCATCAAGACGATACTGCTGCACACATGCTCCCATATCGAAGAATGGGTTTGTTGCGAGGTAGAAGTTCTGCTTTATGAAGCGGAATGACACAATCTTAAATCGCATCTCGAAGTTAGCCCACGCATAGCCATCGCCAATCACGCTGTTGTATGGCACGCCACGCACGGTGTTGATACTTCCCAAACCGTCCGAGATAATCTGACGGAGGTAGAGTGTGTTGATATTTTGCAAGGTATAGTATGGTGCATTTCCTGCCAACTTACCCTGATATGCGAGGTGATAAGCAAAGGTGATTTTATCCTGCCAAACAGGTACATAGTGGCGGAAGTGAGCAGCCAACTTGAGGTAGTGGTAGCCATCTTTGCCACGACCATTCAGGATATCGGGCGAGCCGTAAGCGTAAACTTCGGCCCAAATACCGCGCGAAGGGTCCGCTTCGTGTTCACGACTGTCGTATACCAAACCGGCCTTCAATTCGAGGTGGTGGCCTCCGGCTGCCTCATTCGGGCGAATAAGACCTACACCCTGATACAACTGCCACAATGAGGCGTAGTCAATACCTTGATTTTGCAGGTAATCGTTAGCAACAATATCGTATGCAGGATTGCCCTTCTTCTTCACAGATACATTTTCGATATCGTACCACCAATACGAAAGACCAGCAGCCCAACGGAATTTTGGGAGAATGTCGCCCTGAAAGTCCGCCATTATACGCATCGAATTACGGCGTACATTGTACATCGCCACACGATTCATCTGCTTCTTGCCACTTGCAAGGTCGGTGAAGTATGGCGCAGCTGCACCATTGAAGCCCATAAACGGATACATCTGCGCAAGGATATAGGTTGCAGCAAATGTAAGTCGCACCTTCGGGATAAGATACTTCGAGTCGTAGAAGAAGTGGAGTTTAATTTGGTCTTTGGTAGTCCACGACAAATCGACATTGAACTTATGCTTGTATGCCGGATAGGTCGAGCCATCGCCATAGTCGAAAATCTCGCACAACGCTCCAATCTGGAAGCCTGTGTCGCTATTGTAACCAATCGATGGGAACGGAGCAAAGTTCCAACCCTTCTTTACAGTCTGCTTCTTGCCATCAGCAGTCGTAACCTCCGACTTCTTTTCAGTCTTATCTTTTTTAGGTTCAGCAGATGCGCTGAACGATACAAACATTATGGCAGCGAGTGCCAAAGCGAAAAATTTACGCATAAAATCTCTTAAATTAAGTGTAATAATTTGGCCATCAGGATACCGAGGTAGTTTCCGACAGCATATCCAATCAATCCGGAGCTGATACCCGTAACGAGTGAAGCACGGTTTTTCATCGCATTTGCAATCATTGGTACAAATGGTGGCGAGTTGATAAATGCCACCGAGGAGATGACCATCGAATCGGCATCTACGCGGAACAAGCGACAGACTATAGCGTGAATAAATAGCGATACGAAGATTGCAAAGGTAAGGAATGCAATCATATTCAGATTCTCCATAATCTTCAAGTTCGATAGGTCGGCCATCGAAGCAATCGCCAGCGAGAATATATATATAAGGTACATTCCGAGGTCGTAACTCTTGTCGAGTTTCTTCACAGGCTTCCAGAACGAGAGAGCAATACCGAGTGTGGTGAGCATCAGAATAAACGGAGCCATAAACCAACCGCCTTTCTTCTCGTTCATAAAGTTTGCCAAGTCGGCACCGAAAATCCAACCGATAAGGTATGCCATACCGACCGCAACAACCACTACCGCAAGCGTCAAACCAAGTACTTTGCCCATCTGTGCAAATCCCTTCTTCGACCACAAACCCTTGTAAGGATTTGCCTTTACGGCTGCCATCTCCTCCTTGATAGCCTCGGCATCTTCTGCCGAGATGGTGCGTTTGGTCTTCTCACCATACAACCAGCGGAACAAGCGAATACCGCCGGCCAAGAGGAATACGAAGTAGAAGAAACAGATGACAATATCGTAGGTGGTGAGCAAAACGTATGTTTCGTTGCTAATGCCGAGTCCCTCCTTGATAGCGGCAGCATTGAGCGTTCCGCCCGTACATTTTCCTGCCAACATACCGCCAATCTCCTCGCCTTGCGGAATGCCTTGACCGAAGAGTAGGTATCCTCCGACAATTGCTATGCAGACCGAAATAACACCACTCGTTACAACTCGAAATTGTAGCGACACCTCGCTGGTCTTGAAGGTGCAACCGAAGAGCATCATCGGGATAGCCAACGGAATCATAATGGTTGGAATGATGCCTTGAAGCGTTTTAATCTCCTCCGGCATCGGGATATTCGCAAATACCAGACCAATGACATAGAGAATCATTACAGGACCGATTTTGTCCAACCAAGAGTACTTTCGGCACAACCATAGCACTCCTGCCGGAATAAGGCAGAACATCGCTACGAGCCACAAATAATTAAAGATAGTCAATAACATATGGGTTAATAAATTCGGCTTTTTGCCATTATAACGATGACAAATATAGACAAAAAAGCACATGAATATTCCAAAAAGGAGGTTTTTGGAGTGGAAATAGGTATTTATACCTATGGTATTTTGTGCTAACTCAACGCCACATCGAGTACCATCATCAAGGCAAAGCCGATGGCAAAGGCGATAGTTGGGGCGTTAGAGTGGCGACCATCGTGCGATTCGGGGATAAGTTCCTCAACCACAACATATATCATCGCACCTGCGGCAAAGGCAAGCATATATGGAAATGCTCCCGAAATATATTCGATGCAGAGAATTGTGATAACGGCAGAGAGAGGCTCGACCAAGCCCGATAGTGTGCCATAACCAAATGCGCGACCTTTCGAGTTGCCCGAAGCACGAAGTGGGAGCGATATGATAGCCCCTTCGGGGATATTCTGAATGGCAAGACCTATGGCGAGAGCCAAACCGCCTGCGAAGGTCATACCCACCTCACCCGTCAATACTCCTGCCGCCACAACACCCACTGCCATACCTTCTGGAATATTGTGGAGCGTAACCGCCAAAACCAACATTGACGAACGACCTAACTTTGAGTTAGGACCTTCGGGTTTGTTGCTGTCGGGGTGGAGGTGTGGAGTGAATGTATCGAGCAGGAGCATAAATAGTACGCCGAGCAGGAAGCCTGCTGTCGCGGGTATCCACGCTAAATTTCCCATTGATGCCGACTCCTCCATTGCTGGGATAAGCAACGACCAGACCGATGCCGCCACCATTACGCCTGAAGCAAAGCCGAGCAGTATGTGCTGTATTCGCTCGGCGAACCTATCACCGAGAAACAACACCGCTGCCGAGCCAATCATTGTACCGGCAAAGGGTATCAACAAAAGTGGTAAAATCTCACTCCAAGCCATAGAATAAACTCTTTTCGTACCGCAAATATACCTCCTTTTTTGCAAAAAAATGAAAAATTCTTAATTCTTAATTCTTAATTCTCAATTTTTTATTACCTTTGCACCCGATTAACCTATTGTGGGTTAGTGAAAACCATTTATTAACAATTAAAATTTTATAGCATTATGGCTGTTAAAATTCGTTTGGCACGACATGGTAAGAAGGGTTATGCTTTCTATCACATTGTTGTTGCA
>JAGBCX010000063.1 GCA_017937805.1 Alistipes sp.
GGATGTAATTATATAATAAAAAAATAGAGATTAGTTGCCATAAAAGGCTAAACGCCAATAGCAAAAAGTAATTGCCGAGCAGACTTGCTCGGCAATTACTTTTCGTTTTCAGTTCTCCGTTTTCCGTTTTCCGTTAAAACCTTGCTCAGGTATTTCGCCGTGTGGCTCTTTTGGCACTTGGCGACCTCGCTTGGTGTGCCGACTGCGACAATCTCGCCACCTGCATCGCCACCCTCAGGTCCGAGGTCGATAATGTGGTCGGCAACCTTGATAACATCGAGATTGTGTTCGATAACAATAACCGTATTTCCCTTGTCCACTAACTTGTTAAGCACGCCAATCAGACAGCGGATATCCTCGAAGTGTAAACCCGTAGTCGGCTCGTCAAGGATATAGAGCGTGCGCCCCGTATCGCGCTTCGACAACTCCGCCGAGAGCTTTATGCGCTGGCTCTCGCCACCCGACAAGGTGGTGCAAGGTTGCCCGAGCGTGAGGTAGCCCAAGCCTACATCCTGAATCGCTTTCAGCTTCTGATGAATGGTCGGAATATGCTCGAAGAAATCGACCGCTATATTTACGGTCATATTGAGTATATCGTTGATACTCTTGCCTTTATAGCGCACCTCCAAGGTCTCCTTATTGTAGCGGTTTCCGCCACACGCCTTACACTGCACATATACATCGGGCAAGAAATTCATCTCGATAGTCTGTACGCCCGCACCGCGACACTCCTCGCAGCGACCACCCTTCACATTGAACGAGAATCTACCCGCCTTAAAGCCACGCACTTGTGCATCGGGCGTAGCCTCGAACAGTTTGCGGATATCGGCAAAGACATTCGAGTAGGTCGCAGGGTTTGAGCGCGGTGTGCGACCAATAGGCGATTGGTCCACAACAACGAGTTTGTCGATATGCTCCAACCCCTCAATTGTGTTGTATTCAAGCGGTTGCGCATACGAACGATAGAGTTTGTGCGACAAAACCGGCACAAGCGTTCCATTTACGAGAGATGATTTTCCAGAGCCGCTGACACCCGTCACGCAAATAAGTTTTCCAAGTGGAAATTCCACATCTACGCCTTTCAGATTGTTGCCCCGAGCGCCAATGATTTTGAGCGATTCGCCACTACCCTTTCGTAACTCTTGCGGTATCTCTATTGTGCGCCTACCTGTCAGATAATCAGCAGTATAACCCTGCGCACCTAATATTTCGCTATAAGTGCCTGCCGCCACGATATGACCACCTCGGCGACCTGCCTTTGGACCTATATCCACGATGTAGTCGGCAGCGCGCATCATATCCTCGTCATGCTCCACTACAATCACCGAGTTTCCTGCATCGCGCAGAGCCTTTAAGGTGTTGATTAGTCGCTCGTTATCTCGCTGATGAAGTCCGATGCTCGGCTCATCGAGAATATAGAGAACATTCACCAACTTCGAGCCAATCTGCGTGGCAAGGCGAATGCGCTGGCTCTCGCCACCCGACAAGGTGCGCGAAGCACGACCAAGAGAGAGGTATCCCAACCCCACATCGGTCAAAAATCGCAGTCGCTCACGAATCTCTTTGAGTATCTCGCGTGCAATCTTCAACTCCTTGGCGGTCAGCTCTTTCTCTATGCCATCGAACCACTCTCGCAGGCGAGAAATTGACATTGCCGACAACTCGGCTATATTTTTGCCTGCAATGCGGAAATGGAGGGCATTCTCTTTAAGTCGTGAGCCTCCGCATAGCGAACATTTGTGATACGCCACAAACTGCTCACGCCACTTCTCGCCTTTGCGGGCGTTGTCATCGTCAATTTTGGAGTTTATATACTCTGCCACACCCTCCCATGAGCGCATCTGGCGACCACGCCCTGCCGAATACTCCGTTACCTCGACCAATATCGGCTCGTCATCGCCATAGAGAATAGCGTTCAATCCCTCCTCCGAGATTGTTCCGAGTGGGTCATCGAGAGTAAAGTCGTATCGTTTGCCGAGTGCTTCGAGCGTTGCAAACAGCACATTTTCACGCCCCTTGCCGAGTGGCGCAACACCACCCTCACGGAGCGAAAGTCGCTCATCGGGAATAACCTTTTTAATATCGAAAACTGCCTCCTCGCCAAGTCCGTTGCAACGAGGGCAAGCGCCCTTCGGAGAGTTAAAAGAGAATGTAAACGGCTCTGGGTCCTCGAATGCGATGCCCGTAGTCGGGCACATCAGGTGACGAGAATAGTGGCGTATCTCGCCCGTGTCGTAGTCGTGAATTGCCATCTGCCCCTTGCCCTGTCGCATAGCCTCACGGAGCGAGGTCATAATGCGGTCGCGAGCCTCCTCGCGGGCTGTCATTCTATCCACAACCAACTCAATAGAGTGGGTTTTGTAACGGTCTAACTGCTCTCCGCCCGTAAAATCGCGAATTACGCCGTCAATGCGTGCGTAGATATATCCTTTGCGGAGAAATGAGTCGAAGAGTTCTCGGTAGTGTCCTTTGCGCTCTCGCACTACGGGTGCCAAGAAGGCGATTTTGCGACCTGCATAGTCGCGCAAAATCAAATCGGCAATCTGCTCGTCAGAATAGTGTGCCATCTCCTCACCCGTAGCAGGTGAGTAGGCGCGTGATGCTCTCGCATAGAGAAGTCGCAGAAAATCAGCTATCTCGGTAACTGTGCCTACGGTTGAACGAGGGTTGCGATTTGTGGTTTTTTGCTCGATGGCAACAACCGGTGAAAGTCCCGAAATTTTATCGACATCGGGGCGCTCCATTGTGCCGATATATTGTCGTGCATACATCGACAAGGTCTCCATATAGCGGCGTTGTCCTTCGGCATAGATGGTGTCGAAGGCGAGCGATGACTTGCCCGAACCCGACAATCCCGTAATGACAACCAACGCATTACGAGGTATTTCGAGGCTTATATTTTTGAGGTTATGAACTCGCGCACCCTCAATTTTAATCTTCTCCTCCATAGTCGCAAAAGTTACTCTTTAATCGAAAGGATAGAGTAGAAAAAATCGTGCAATGACAGCCAGCCAATCAAATCGGCAAAGCAGATGGCGACAATTACCGCCATAAAGATTTTTATGAAATTCTTGCCCCAATTCGCCATATAGTGCGAGGCAAGGAACGAGCCTATCATATTGCCTACGCCGTGAACAATTCCGAAGATGTAATCGACATCGCCCATAATCATAAATACCGCCAACGAAAATGGCGTAGCAAGCAGAATCACAAAGCCTTTGATGGCATTTGCTGTCACTAAATCCATTCGCATCAGCCAGAGTGTAACGGCGAGAATAAGGTATCCGATACCGATATAGATAAAACCTCCATAGAAGCCGATAAGGAAGAACCAAAGGTAGTGCAGAGGCTTTATTTTGATATTGTGTCCCTCCTTGATTTTGATTTTATTGTCAAATAGGAGATAGACCATTATGATGAGCAGAATCACGCCAAAACATATCTTGAAGACCATATCGGTCATGTGGTGCGATACGAGAGCGCCTATTATGTTGCCTACGATTACGGGGATAGAGAGCAGTAGTCCCTGATTGACATTGAACGACTTTTTGCGGATAAATGTTATCGAGGCAGCAAGGTTTTGCATCAGTACCACGATGCGGTTTGTGCCGTTTGCGATATTGATTGGCAGACCGAACGCCATAAACATAGTCATCGTTATAATCGAACCACCCCCTGCGAGGGTGTTGATTATACCCACCAGCGTACCCGAAACAAGTAACGCAACTGCTATGTGCCAATCCATCATTTTCCTAACTTTTCGCTCTTAGAGCGACAAAGTTAGGAAAATAAACGGAAAACGGAAAGCGGAAAACGGAAAACTTTTGTTTTTCGGTTTTTGCTTGTAGTGTAAAAACGGAACTGACGCCAAACCGAGAGCAGAGGGTGCTTGCACACTTTGCCGAGGTGCGAAGGAAGAAAAGCCTGCGTAGCAGGATTAAAGCGGAAAACGGAAAACTTTTATATATAACAAAAAAGCGACCTTTCGGTCGCCTTTGTGATAACAACTTTGCTACTCTGTAATCTTTATCATCGCCAGAGAGCCGTCATCGAGCTTCTGCACTTCGTACCCCTCTAATGCCGACTCAAATTTAGAAGCATCGAGGTCTATACCCTCTCCGGGGATTGCAAATACGGTTATTGTGTCTGTGTTTATGCTAATGCGCCATTTGCCATCAGTTGGCTGGGTATTAAGCGTGATAGGGTTACATACAAAAATTTCACCCTTTGAACCACCTATCAGCGTTGGAGTTCCGGAGATGGTAACGGTTGCATCGGCGGCAACATAAATCGCTATGTTTTTATTAAGAGAATCAAAATCAGTGCCTTTGATGGTAGGATTGCCAGAGATATTCGTAACGGAACCACTATTTGTCCAAATGCAATTAGGACCGCTTAATATGCCGCCAGAGATATTGACAGTTCCTGAATAATTGTCGATTGCTGAACTATAATTAGGCATAATAATTTTACCGCCCGTCATATTAAATGTACCGTAATCAACAAAAATTCTGTTATTCAAGGTTCCGTTCTCCAATGTCAAAGTGCCTATAACCTCCCCGAAAAAATTGGATGTAGTAATTGTGCCGTTTTCACCACTATCACGGATAGTCATATCACCATGAGTAATAGTTGAAACCTTTTCGCCATCAATAAAATTATAATCCTCTTTCCCGATATTAAAGAGTGAAGAATTGGTAGTTTTCAACTCTTTTCCGTTTAGGTCGAGTATTACGGATTTATTAAGAATATCTATCTCCTTGTCATTGTACTCCGTATCTGCCAACAAAGTCAGTGTGGTGTTGTTCTCCCAAGCCGCAAGTGCATCGGCAAAGGTTGCGTGTAAAGTATAGGTTACCGAACTTGCCGAAAGGTCGCTACTGATTATAGCACCTTCGGTTTTCGCTTCGCTGATAAGCGAGATAACAACAGCGTGCATCTCTGCTTGCGTTCCGGGTGTGAAATCTACTGTAAAAGAGGTTTCGCCTGCATCGAGAAATTCTGTAACTTTTGCTGTTATCTCTTCGACACTAATTGTTGGTGTAGTTGGTATTTCGTTGTTGTCGTTTGTACATGCCGGCAAAACTATTGCCATCGCTGCAAGTAGAATTAAAAATCGTTTCATAATATAAGTAATGTTTTATGTTGTTCCTTAATTACAAATATAAGAAAATAATTCTTAATTCTCAATTTTCGACTCTTGATTTTTGTTAAAATCTTGCTACCGGAGCAGCATCAAGGGTGGAAAACTCCTCTTTCAAATACTTGTAATATCCAGCTACGGCAATCATCGCGGCATTGTCGGTTGTGAAGCGGCGCTCGGGTATAAAAGTGCGCCAGCCACGCTTCTCGCCTTCGGCTGCAATACGCTCTCGAAGTAGTGAATTTGCCGCTACTCCACCACCTATTGCTATGTCTGAAATGCGATAGTGCCTAGCCGCCTTTATAAGTCGTTCAACAAGAATATCCACAACAGTATGAAGTATCGCTGCGCATAGGTCAGCCTTGCGTTCTTCGATGAAATTAGGGTTTTCAGCTACTGCATCACGCAAGGTGTAGAGGAACGAGGTCTTTAATCCAGAAAACGAGAAATCGAACTCTCCGATGCGAGGCTTTGCAAACTTGAAAGCATCGGGATTTCCCTCCTTTGCGAGGGCATCAATAACGGGTCCTCCGGGGTATGGTAAGCCCATAACTTTTGCGCATTTATCGAGTGCTTCGCCGGCAGCATCATCAATGGTTGAGCCGACAATCTCCATATCGAAAGGCGAATTTACCTTTACGATTTGGGTGTGTCCGCCACTGACCAAAAGGCAGAGAAACGGGAAGTTCGGGTGTTCGCACTCCTTGTCGGGCATATCGACAAAGTGCGAAAGAATATGTCCGTGCAGGTGATTTACCTCCACAAGCGGGATATTGTTTGCTATTGCTAAACCTTTGGCAAACGATGTGCCGACCATCAACGAGCCGAGCAAACCTGGGCCTCGGGTGAAGGCGATGGCGTCAATCTTGTCGGGGGTGATACCTGCATCGCGAAGTGCCGCATCTACCACAGGCACAATATTTTGCTGGTGTGCGCGAGAGGCGAGTTCGGGGATTACTCCACCGTATCGCTCATGTACCGCTTGCGAGGCAATTACGCTCGAAAGCAGGGTTGTGTTGCGAAGAACTGCGGCCGATGTGTCGTCACACGAAGATTCAATGCCTAATATAATGATGTCGTTGTTCATATTTTGTAATTTTATTTCTCGTCTAAAATTTGGCTTTTTGTTTGCAAGTTCGGTAAATTATGGCTATCTTTGTAAGTTATTTATAACTTACGAAGGTGTAAAGTACCGAAAATCAACACAAAGCAGTGCGCAAAGTTACAAAAATATTGTTAAGAACGCTATCAGCAATCGCATTATTGCTGATAATTTTGCCATTGTTGCCTGCTTTGTTGCTCGCTATACCTGCGGTGCAGAATGTTGTGATAGATCGTGCTGCCGAGTGGGCCGGTGCTAAATTGGGTACGAAGGTCGAAGTTGGTCGTATTACGGTGGGACCATTTAACCGTATTGTCGTAAGAGATTTCTATGTTGCCGATTGGGACGACGATACCCTACTCTATGTTAAGCGTGCTGATGCTTATATCGGCTCGCTGGCTTCGATGGTGAAGAAAAATCTGGTTATCACCTACGGAAATATACAGGGCGGAGAGTTTGTTGTACGCGAAACCGAGAGGGGAACCTTTGCAGTTAAGGAGATTACCGACCAACTCGTTAGAAATAGAAAAGAGAATAGTGGCTTCCGCCTTGATGTCCTATCGTTAGACGCTTCGGGTGTCGATTTTAAGCTATTGCGTATAGACGAACCTCGTGATGCGGGCGTTGATTTTTCCAAAATGCATCTTATCGGCATGGATACCCATATCGACAACCTTTTGGTTAAGAGTGGTGGCCATGTGGCGGGCGATATATCTCGTTTGTCGTTTGTGGAGCGCAGTGGCTTTGCTCTGAGCGATATGTCTGGAGCATTTCTTGTGGATAATGGTCAAATTGAGGTCAGAGGTGCCCACTTACAGACCGAGTTGAGCGATATAAATCTCAACTATCTCCTGCTTGATGGCGAGAATTGGGAGGAGTACAAGGAGAGTTTTGTGGACTACGTGCCAATTATCTGCGATATAACCGAAAGTCGCGTATCATCGGAAGATGTGGGTTACTTTGCACCTGCGATTTGGAATTGGAAGACTACGGTGCGAAATGCCTCGCTTGCAATGAATGGCGCAGTGGCAGATTTTGAGGGAAAGATAACACATGTGACGCTTGATGATGGCGGAGTTTTGCAAGGCTCAGCACGAGTGAAGGGACTTGTCGATGTTGAACATACCGAATTTGATATAAAGGTTGATAAGTTAAACGCCTCGACCGAAGAGATTACATACCTTTTGAGTACAATTGCTCATTTGTCGCTCGGAGAGAGTGCTTCGCATTATGTAGAGCGCATAAAAGGGGTTAATGCATCGGGAGAATTCCGCGGTACAATTCGCGATTTCAAGGCAAAAGCAAAGGCTCATTTGGCAAGTGGCGGTGATGTTGCGCTGGAGTGCTCGATGCAGAATCCTGCCGAAGGTCGCAAGGGCGTGAAGGCCACCGTGAAGGCGGCTGAGCTGGATTTGGCTACGATATTAGCGGAGTCTATCTTTGGAGATGTGACCTTTGATGCGAATATTGATGCCGAACTTGGTGACGGGGAGCCAATGCTACTAAAGGGTGATGGTCAGGTTGAGCAATTGACATTAAATGGTTGCAATTACAACAATTTGGTAGCCATTGCCGATATAGAAGATGAGCGTATTGCTGCCTCGTTAAGCGTGGGTGACGAAGTTTTGAAACTCGATGCGCAGGCCATATTGGACTACTCCGATAGGAACACACCTCTCTACGATGCGGTAATGTCGGTGGAGCATGCCGATTTGCATGCGATGAACATCAATAAGCGCGATAGCGTGGCGATGTTGAGTGCTAATGTCGGTTTGTCGGTCCGCGGAGCATCGCTCGATGAGATGAATGGCGAGTTGCGCATTGCTGATGCGGAGTACGAAACGGTTGGCCGAGGTTGTGAGGCCGATTTGGTGGTGCTCTCCATCGAAAGCAATGAAGATGCGCGAACACTGACTCTCGCATCTGATTTTGCGGACGCTGTATTTGAAAGTCGCACGCCGTACAAGAACGTAATCTACTACTTGAAGAATCTGTTGGCGCAGTATGCCCCACTCCTTTATGATGAAGAGGCTCGACAGAATATCAATACCCACGTTGCAGAGATTGGTAATGAGGTGGCGGTATTATCGGTGACAACCAAAGAGATAGATCCTCTGTTGAGTTGCCTTACCGATGGATTGGAGATGGCTGAGGGCTCGAAGGTCGAAATGCTTGTCAGCCCTTCCGAAAATCGATTCTTGATGCATGCTTCGTCAGACTATCTGATGCACCATAACTATCTTGTTACGGATATAGATGTGAAGGCGGGAAATGCGAGCGATTCGTTAGCACTATCGTTGGCTGCCAAAGACATATATGCCGGAATGTTCCACTTCTCCGATGTAGGAGTAAATGGTGGAGCAAAGGATAACACTATAAATGTCGATGCGATGTTTGCCGACTCGTTGCGTGACTTGCGCGGCAAACTGTCGGCAAGGGCGAATGTATCACGAAAGAATAATCGTCGAAATCTCTCAATATTGCTAAATCCTTCCTCTGTGCATAGTGGAGATACCGCATGGCACATAACAACCGATGGTATTGATATGGACTCTTCGAGGGTAGATATTCGTCGTTTTGCGGTGCGTAGCAATACGCAGGAGTTGTTTGTTGATGGTGTAGCCTCTCGTAGTGATAAAGATTCGGTCTATATGAGCCTGCGTAACTTCTCGTTGGCTCCATTTACGCAGATTACTAATCGTCTTGGTTACGAGATTGATGGCCGCACAAATGGATATGCTACTGTTCACTCTGCGCTGAAAGATACTCGTGTTGATGCCCGTATCGAGATGGATAGCGTAAATGTAAGCGGTATAGCTGTGCCTGATTTGCTCCTGACTTCGCAGTGGGATTTTGGTCGCAGTCGTGCATCACTTGATATTTCGACTATAAGAGATAATAATCGCGTAATAGAGGGATATTTCGCCCCTTCACAGATGCGATACTACGCGCGTATGCAGACCGAAGGTGTGGATATGAATCTGTTGGATCCTCTACTCGAAAGCGTGATTACCGATACGGAAGGTACTGCGAAGGTCGATTTGACGATAAGCGGAGAGCGACGTATGGCTGAGTTGCGAGGAGAAATCGTGGTAGATAGTCTTGCCACTACGGTGGACTATACGCGATGCCGATACTCGGTGCCAAAGGCGACAATAAAGGTTAATAACAACCATCTGCTGACCGAGAAAGTTCCTATCTTTGATAAAAACGGCAAAGAGGGAACAATGTCGTTAGATGTGTCGTTGGAGCATCTGTCAAATGTCGAGTACAATGTCGATTTGCGTGTCAACAATATGGAGGTGCTCAATACTACCGAACACGATAATCCGATGTTCTATGGCTCGGTGTTCGCAACGGGTACCGGATTGATATATGGCGATAAAGCAGGCGTGAAGATGGATTTTGTGGCGCGTAGTGACGACAACTCCAAGTTCTACATGCCACTGACCGATAATAGCGATATATCGGCAGCCGATTTCTTGACGTTTGCCGTTAAGGAGCAAGACACAACGTCATACGTGTCGCGCAAGAAGATGCTTTTCGAGAGTCGTCAGCGCCGCCGTACTTCGGGCGGTGATGCCATGGAGATAACGATGTCGCTTGATATACGCCCAAATGCAGAGGTGCAGTTGGTTATTGATCCTACCGTAGGCGATATTATCAAGGGAACGGGCGAAGGTATGCTGAACTTGCGTATAAATCCGCAGGCCGATATCTTTGAGATGTATGGCGATTACACCATCGAGAAGGGAAGTTATCTCTTTACACTGCAGAATGTCATCAATAAGTGGTTCGATATTGAGCCGGGCTCTACCATTCAATGGACAGGAGAACCTCTTGATGCATTGCTAAATATTGATGCGGTATACCGACTGAAAGCTTCATTACAACCACTGTTGGAGGGTGCTCTTACGGAGAATAATCGCTCATCTCGAGCCGTGCCGGTTGAGTGCTTTATCCATCTTACCGATCGATTGACACAACCGACAGTAACATTTGATATAGTGGTACCAAATGCCGATTCGGAGGTGCAAAATCTTATTGCGAGTGCGTTGGCAACACCTGAGAGTAAGTCGCAACAGTTCCTCTACCTTATTATCGCGAACAGTTTTATCTCGGAGTCAAGCAATTCGATGTCCTCCTCAATTGGAGCTTCGGCTACGGCGGCAACCGGATTTGAGATGTTGTCAAATCAGTTTAGCAATTGGCTTTCGAGCGACGATTATAAGATTGTGTTGCGCTACCGCCCTCGTACCGAGCAAATGAGCGATGAGGTCGATTTCGGCTTCTCGAAAGGTTTGGTCGATAATCGTCTGCTGATAGAGGTCGAGGGTAACTACATAGTGGATAAGACACAGGTTGTAAATGCTACTTCAAACTTTACGGGCGAGGCATATCTCACATGGCTGATAGATCGTGCAGGAACGCTCCGTTTGAAGGGCTTTACCCATACGATAGACCGATTTGACGAAAACCAAGGTTTGCAGGAAACGGGCATAGGAATATACTTTAAGGAGGATTTCAATAATGCAAGAGATTTGCGTTATCGCCTGAAAAACCGCTTTAAGCGTGAGAAAACCGACAAAAAAGAGAAAGAGACAAAAAACAAACTAAATAAAAAACAGACAAAATTATGATTAAACTTTTGCAGGCAGCCGAGGTGGCGGTAGAGACCGCAGCGGCAGGAAAAATGTCCCTTTGGGAGTTGTTCAATCAGGGAGGTTGGCTTATGTGGGTACTCCTCCTTTTGGGTGGTGTAACAATTTTTATCTTCGTAGAGCGATTTGTGGCTATTCAGCGCGCGCAACGCCTCGATATGCACTTTATGAATCGTATTCGCGACTATGTAGTGGAGGGCAAGGTTAAGGAGGCTATCGCCTTTTGTCACCACGAAAATACCCCTATCGCACGCATGATTGAGAAGGGCTTGGAGCGTCTTGGTCGCCCAATGAGTGATGTACAGAGCGCAATAGAGAATGTTGCAAACTTGGAGGTGTCGAAGTTGGAGAATGGCTTGCCAACCCTTGCAACCATTGCCGGAGGTGCGCCAATGATTGGTTTCTTGGGTACTGTACTCGGTATGGTGCGTACCTTTATGGATATGTCGGCTGCGGGCGGTACTGTCGATATGGCACTGCTCTCGGGTGGTATGTATGTGGCTATGGTTACCACTGTGGGTGGTCTTATTGTCGGTATTCCGGCATATTTCGGCTACAACTACTTGGTAGCACGTATCGAGAAGCTGGTGTTCCGTATGGAGGCCAACTCTATCGCATTTATGGATATTTTGAATCAACCTGCTCAAAAATAGTAGATTATGGCAATTAAGAGAGGTTCAAAGGTCGATAAGTCATTCTCTCAATCGGCAATGACCGACCTGATGTTCCTTCTGCTGATATTTATGCTCATTGCAACTACGCTTATTAACCCGAATGCGTTGAAGTTGGAGTTGCCGAAGAGTTCAAATCAGTTGAAGGATAAGGCTATAACAACCGTAAGTATCGAGCAAAAGGGCGCGGAGTATATCTACTATGTCGAACTCGATAAGGTGCAGGGCATCGAGGGCGTAGAGCGCGCTTTGAAGGCTCGTTTGGAGGGACAAGAGCAACCGACCATATCACTGCACTGCGACAAGAAGGTTGCGGTTGATGAGGTTGTCAAGGTTATGAATATAGCCAAGGATAATGGATATAGATTGATACTTGCAACGCAAGCAAAATAATTGACAATTGATAATTGACAATTGACAATTATAGGAGTTTATGAAGTCAAAACATTTTGCATATATCTTCACTGCGTTATATGTGGTGTTGTTAGCGGTGGCTTTCCGATTTGGTGAATTTTCTATTCGCCCGAAAGAGCAACCGCAGAGCGATATTATATATATCGAGTATGTGAAGCCTGAGCCACCACCAAAGCCTAAACCAAAGCCTGCTCCAAAGGTGAAGGAGGCTCCGCGCCACGAAAACCTTGCTCCGCGTGACAATACGCAGCAGGCATCGGGTAAGGCGGAGGAGACTCGCACGGTTAATCAGCGAGCGTTGTTCAAGATGTCGAAAGATGGTGCAGATAAACCTGCCAATGCTGGTAATCCGTACGCCAAGCAGGATACAGTGACTACGGCTTCGGGTACGGGTGGAGGTCTGAATCCGATTGGTAATGATGCACTTGATGAGGGTTTGCAGGGGCGTGGTTTGATAGGTGCATTGCCACAACCGATATATCCGGCAGGTAACAAGGGTGGAAAAGTTGTTGTGCGTGTAGTGGTCAATCAATCGGGTGTGGTTACCGAGGTGGCCTACGAGCCAAAAGGTTCGACAACTTCCGACAAAGCATTGGTCGATGCTGCTTTGGCAGCAGCGCGGAAGGCGCGCTTTACCGAGGCTAAGGCTTTTAAGCAGGGAGGAAAAATAACCTACGTATTTAGAATGAAATAGATATTGTTATGAGATTTCTGTCTATATTGTTGTTTGCCATGGTAGTGGCTCTACCGTTGCGAGCTGAGGAGCAGAAGGAGCAGAAGGAGTACAAGGGTGCTCATCTCGCCTTCGAGCAGAGTGAGTACAACTTTGGCAACGTATTGCGAAGAGGAGAGGACAAGAGTTGCCTGTTCAGCTTTGTGAATGACGGAAGCGAGCCGTTGGTTATTCTATCGGCAACCACCTCTTGCTCGTGTTTGAAAGCGGAATTTTCGCGTAAGCCTATTGCAGTTGGCGAGGCGGGAGCAATAAAACTTACGCTCGAATCTAAGAAGGTGGATAGAGGTGTATTTCGCAGAATTATTCAGATTCGCTCAAACTCTACGGGCGGAACAGAAATTTTGACTATAAAAGGTGTAGCAAAAGATTAAATAAGTAAAAAGCCAACGGCAGACAGCTAATGGCTAACGGCTAAAAAACTATGAGTACTGTAATTCGTTTTTCGGGCGATTCGGGCGATGGAATGCAGATGGTAGGAAACCTCTTTTCGGAGAGTGCCGCATTTGCAGGATATGGAGTTTTCACTTTTCCCGACTACCCTGCCGAGGTGCGTGCGCCACAAGGAACAGTTGCCGGAGTTTCGGGATTTCAGATAAATTTCGGAACGCAGGCTATATCCCATCATGGCGACAAGTGTGATATCTTGGTGGCGATGAATCCTGCGGCATTGGTGGCGCATAGTAAGTATGCGACTGCTACGGTCACTATAATTGTCGATAGCGACAACTTTACGAAAGAGGCGGTTGCAAAGGTTGGTTATGATATCGAAACACTGACCGAGCAACTACATCTCGAAGAGTGTAATATCGTGGAGGCTCCGATTACGCAGATGACACTTGATGCAGTTGCAGCGTTTGAACTTGACCGAAAATCTGCCTTAAAGTGCCGAAATATGGTTGTTTTGGGCATGACGCTTGGAATGTACGATATCTCGACAGAATATGCAAAAAAATACATCACACACAAGTTCGCCACTAAAAATGAGCTTGTATGCAGAGCAAATATTTCGGCATTGGAGGCTGGCGAGAACTATGCGAGAAACACTCATCTTGTCGGGGAACATCACGAAAAGATGGGTGCCAATGCTCTTGCAAAGGGTGTCTATCGTTCGATAAATGGCAATCAGGCGGTGGCTTGGGGCTTTATTGCAGCAGCTGAGAAGAGTGGCAGACCGCTATTTTGTGGCTCCTACCCTATTACCCCTGCTACAGGTATTTTGGAGGAGTTGGCAAAACATAAGGCTCTCGGTGTAAAAACTGTGCAGGCAGAAGATGAGATAGCGGGAATTTGTACCGCTATCGGTGCTTCGTTTGGCGGCTCATTGGCAGTAACAACCACATCGGGTCCGGGCTTGGCATTGAAGAGTGAGGCTCTCGGTTTGGCTGTTATGGCGCAGATACCTCTGGTTGTTGTCGATGTGCAGCGTGGCGGACCTTCGACAGGTCTGCCGACAAAGAGCGAACAGGCAGATTTGTTGCAGGCGATGTATGGACGAAACGGAGATTGCCCGTTGGTTGTACTTACGGCTCACTCCCCTGCCGATTGCTTCGATAAGGCGTATATGGCGGCAAAAATCGCCTTGGAGCGTATGATGCCGGTGGTGCTTTTGACCGATGGCAACCTCGCTAACGGAACAGAGCCGTGGCGTGTAAGAGGGGTTGCAGATATGCCTTCAATTACTCCTCCAATTGTTTCGCGTGAGGAGTTGGCCGAGAAGGCGGAGTGTTTCAATGATAACGGTCTGTTCAAACCATATTCAGCAAATGAAAATCTCGCTCGCTATTGGGCGATACCGGGTACTGAGGGCTTGGAACACCGCTTGGGCGGTTTGGAGAAGAAGCCTATTGCAGGCTCAATATCCTATTCGCCTGAGGACCACGCTACAATGGGCGCACTTCGTGCCGAGCGTGTTGCTCGTGTTGCGGAGATGGTGCCGAGTGTTGCGATTGAAGGAGCAACTGAGGGCGACCTGCTTGTTTTGAGTTGGGGCAGCAATGTCGGCAAGGTGTCGGAGGCAGTGGCACAACTTTATGGCGAAGGTGCAAAGGTGGCCCATGCAACCGTAGAGTTGATAAATCCTCTGCAACGCGGTGTTGCTGATGTTATGATGCGATTTAAGCGCGTCTTGGTTTGCGAAAGCAATAGCGGGCAACTTGCATCGTATCTGCGCTCGATTGTAGAGCATGGCGATATTCGTTCGTTGGCGGATATGGGTGCGCAGCCATTTGCAGTGGATACCTTAAAAAAGGATATTTTGGCAAACTTAAATTAGGAGAAGATTTAAGATGAAAAGAGAATATACGCCCAATGATTTTCGTAATGGTAGCCCTGTAAAGTGGTGTGCCGGTTGTGGTGACCATGCCATATTTAACTCGGTGTTGAAGGCACTGCCCGAAGTTGCAGATCGACTTGATATCCCTCGTGAGAATTTTGCTTTTATCTCGGGTATCGGTTGCTCGTCGCGATTTGTCTACTATATGAATACCTATGGCTTTCACATCATTCACGGTCGTGCAGCGGCTATCGCTACGGGCTTAAAAACGGCTCGTCCCGACCTCTCGGTGTGGGTTTGTTCGGGCGATGGCGACTCGTTGGCGATTGGTGGTAACCACTTTATCCACGCTTGCCGTAGAAATATCGACCTGAACCTGATTTTGTTCAACAACGAGATTTACGGTTTGACCAAAGGTCAATACTCCCCTACCTCAAAACTTGGCAAGGTGACAAAAACTTCGCCATTCGGAACTATCGAGGAGCCATTCTCACCTGCGGTATTGGCAATTGGTGCAAAGGCTTCGTTTGTGGCTCGAACAATCGATATGGAGTTGGATTTGACCAAAGAGATGTTGGTCGAGGGTGCTTGCCATAAGGGCATGGCGGTTACCGAGGCGTTGGTTAATTGTGTTATATTCAACAATAAAACCCATGCCGACTATGCCGAGTCGAAGGCTATTCGAGAGGAGCGTACAATTCGCTTAAAGCATGGCGAAAAGATGCTCTTCGGTGCAGAACGCAATAAGGGCTTGGTGCTTGACGGCTTGAAGTTGAAGGTTGTAACAGTTGGCGAAGATGGCTATACGCTTGACGATATTTTGACTCACGATGCACATACCGAGGATACGGCTTTGCATACAATGTTGGCTTCGATGCGTTATCCTGAATATCCTGTTGCTGTGGGAGTTATTCGCGATGTTGCACGCCCAACATACGATAGCGAAGTTACTCGTCAAATTGCCGAACAGCAAGAGCGCGAGCCAAATAAAACCGCCGATGATTTATTCTTCGGCGGTGAGACTTGGGAGGTGAAGTAGTTGTTAGAAGTCGTTTCTCATTCGACCTCCTTCACGCATACCGTTCATGCCATTTTGGCGTGGGCGGTTACTCTTTCCGTCCATTCCTTCGTAGTCGGAGATATTCTTTGAGGCATTTTTGCCAAAGTGGCGCAGATTATATACGAACTGCACCATCACATAACGACCTACTGTGCTGTTGAGTACATTGCGCGTAAATCCTGAGCCTGTTGAACGAGAGAAGGCTGTGTTTTGATTGAGAATATCATTCACTCCAATCAAAACTTCGCCACGACGATTCTTGAAGAGCTGCTTTCCAAGATAGAGGTTACAGAGGATATACTGCTCGTTGTAGTTGTTCGAGAAACCGATATATTGGTGATAGGCGGCATTTGCAGTGAGCGTAAAACCCGGTCCAAATATCCATTTCACCGAGGCCGAAGCCGTGTGACGGAAGTAGTCGTTTATGATGTTCTCACCAAAATCAGACTTTGTGATGCTGTTCCACGACTGATTATAAGTGCCTCGCCACGAGAGCGTAAAGTCGATATTTTCGGAGATATTGCTGCCTATCGCAAGGCGGAAGGTGTAGCCGATATTGTTTGCCTTGTTGATGCTGAAATTGTGATTTGCAACATTTTCAAGCAGTTCGGCAGGTGTGCGACCTGCATCATAAACAGCGCTCGGTGTAACCGAATAACCGACATTTGCCGTCATATTGAGGTTACACTTCATAAATGCCAACGGTACTCCATACGATACATTTGCACGCACCGACCACATACCGCTTATATTTTCGTAGGATGTTATCTGTGTAGGACGATACGGCTTGTTGTTTTCGTCTTTTGGTATAGAGATGCCATTCATATCGTCAGGCAATGCCCAACCCTTCGAGTTGTAGAGGGTCGAAGATGAAATAGCATTCTGATAATATTCACCTCGTACCATTGCCATAAAGGTCTGTCCCTTATCAGGTAACGAGAGAATATAACGAATACTTCCACTATGCGAATACTCTGGCGAAAGGTTGTTGTTTCCTATGCTGATATTTCTCGGTGTCGCAACGTCAAAGATATTGTGCAACTGTGTTACGCTTGGAGCGTCTGAGTTGGAACGAAACTGTATTCGTAGCGAGTTTTGCTTATTGAAGGCGTAACGAAACATCGCGTGATACTGTGGGCTATGGTATTGCTTGTTTACAAGGCTTGAGGTGTTTGCGCCATTCTCAAAAATGCCGTTGCGAGTGAGATTTTCGTATAGAACCCTGAGAACAAAGGTGTTGCGTTTTTTTGAGTAGCGAATACCGGGGCCAACACGATGCGTCAGCGTGTTGGTTGAAGAGTTTATGGTTAAAGCCTCGTTGCGACGACTATCGCCATCTACGATATAGTTCTCGTCATCAGTATACCATGCCCCCTGCTCTTTGCTTTGGTTGCGGTATGTGAAGTTGTATTGCATCGTAAAGGTCCAATTACGCGCTATCGGCTCGTTGTAGTTTATGCCACCGTTGATGTTGTAGGTGTACGTAGGGATATTTCGGTACTCGTATACCGGAGTAAAGAATAGAGGATTCTCACGCATCTCCTCCCACGACATTCCCTCGCCAAAATAGTCGTTGTAGAGCGATTCGTAGAGAGGATTTCCGTATGGTATCGGCTCAGCATTGTTGGTCATAATTTTGCGAGCTGCGCGATTATCGCGATAACCCGCACGGGCTGTAATGGTCATAGTGCGGCCCGGCGCACCCAAACGAAGGCGATATTGCAGGAACTCATTGGCGTTTACTCCGCGCATGCGATTTTCGGAAGATGAGGCTGTAAAGGAGAGAGGTCGAAATGAAATGCCCTCCATTCCGAGCGTGTCGAGGTCGGTGTCGTTATTGGAGTAACCCTCTGTCGTAGTGGTTGGGCGATGCCCCTGATAACTCAATGTCGTACGCGATGTGAGTTGCATATTGCGCGATATTTTCCAATCGATACGAGCATTCAGACGGTGATTGTTGTTTATCTTCTGCGACTCAGCAAGTGAGTATTGTGTGCCGTATGGGGCGGGATATTCGTACCAAGTTGTGCGTTCGGAGAGGTTTCTGGTGTTGGTGTTATTGAAGAAATAACTACCCTGAAACTTCACCTGCTTACGTCTGCCCCATGTGTCTGAATAGTTTACACCTACGGCATTTACAAGCGCCACACCCGCTTGTGGTCGTACCATAAATTGATTGCCATTGTTACGGCCACCCTTTCCCGATGAGTTTACGCCAAGCAAATCCTCGAATGAGAAGTTTTGTTGATTGATATTATTGAATAGTCCTAAAACGGTAATTTTCTGCTTGTTACGGAATGAGTTGATGTTTCCGCCTGCGAGGTATTTCGGATTGAACGACACCTTGTCTGTTTCGGGTTGCCAGCCAACTCCTGCATAGACCTTTCCAAACTGACCGTTGCGCATGCTCTTCTTGGTTACAAAGTTCAACGCCTTGTAACTTTCGCCATCATCTATGCCCGCAAACTCCGCTTCATCGCTCAATTTGTCGAACACCTCCACTTTATCGACAATCTCGGCTGGAATATTCTTTATCGCCATCGTAACATCATCACCGAAGAACTCGTCACCATCGACAAAGACCTTTTTTATCTGCTCGCCCTGCACCTCGACCTGTCCATCTTCAACCACTACGCCCGGCATCTTCGAAAGCAGTTTTTCCGCCTCGGCATCTTTGGTGGTTTTGAAGGCTGATGCATTATATATTAAGGTATCGGCATTTTGCGTAGTGCGGAACTGATGCACCTCCTTAACGACCGCGTCAATCTTTGTTGCCGACTCGCGCATATATATTTTTCCCAACTCCACAACCTTGGCGTTGGCACTGCATGCGAATGTCTTGTCGGCATAACCAATAAAGGTGGCAGTAACGATATACTCCCCCATCGCTACCGTGAACTCCATATATCCTCCCTTGCCCGAGGTGTAATACGATTTGTCGGTCGGCTCCTCTTTTGGCGCGATCTCTACGACTGCACCTTGCAGCGGTTGCTTGCTCTCCTCATCTAAGAGGTAAAATATCACCTTTGAACGGTTCTGTGCTCCTGCCGTTATGGCAATAATAGTGAATATTGCAAATAGAATGAGTCTTTTCATATTGTTTGGTGTTGCTTAGACATCTGTAAAGATACTATTCTTGCTATAAAGTTAAATAATAAATTGCCGAAATGACCAATTCGTTGGGTGAAATGACTATTTCGAGATAATATGATAGGGATAAAGAGCTATTTTCTAAAAAATATTAAAAATTTTTTGCGAAATACTTGCACAATTAGAAAAAAGCCCCTATATTTGCACTCGCAATTCGGCTCCGTAGCTCAACTGAATAGAGTACTTGACTACGGATCAAGCGGTTCCAGGTTTGAATCCTGGCGGAGTCACGAAGCGGCAGTCCAATGGGCTGCCGCTATTGTTTTGTGTATGTGTGGTTTATTTATTTCGTTGCTACAAAGAACAAGTCAAAACACTCCATTCCCGCCTCGTATGGTACGATAGCGTAATCCGACATCACGATAGACTCGGTGAGCGAGGTGTTTTTCTTGTGGAGCGACCTACGATTTAGTCGGTTTAGCACATCGTAAGGAAATTGCAACAACTTGCGAGGCAGGCGATGTTGCAGGTCGAGAATGTCGAAACGGGTGATTTTGCGCACGCTCTGGCGGTTTTTGCGGTAGTACTCCATAATCTTCTCGTTGCCGACCACGCCATACGCCTCGACCTTCGAGAAGTGGCACTCCAACAGGTTGCGCAACTCGTCAGCATTATACTCGCGCACATGCCAAGGGTTGCGAGTGAGCGACATCGGAGCGTTGGGAGTCGAAACAACGAATTTTCCGCCCGGGCGCAACACACGCGCCACCTCGCGCACAAAGTCGATATCCTCCTCGATATGTTCGATAACTTGGAACGACACCACCGAATCGAACGAGCAGTTCTCGAAGTCGATTGGCGGCACCTCCATATCGTAGTACTCGACATTTCCGAGTTGGTTTATCTGCTCTGGCAACTCCTTGTCGATAGAGATGTAGCGTGTCGCCTTCGGAGCGATGACCTCCACGCCATAACCTGAGCCGGTGCCGATTTCGAGGATATCGCCCTCGACCAACTCGGCAGCACGATGATACGCCAGCACCGAACGCTGGAATACATAATTATCTGACTTTTCGAGCGATACACGCTCTGCGGTTGCAATTTTCGACATAATTTTAGCTTTTAGCTATTGGCCATTAGCCATTGGCTATTTTAATTGACAATTGACAGTTGATAATTGACAATTAAAGGTATTTGATTTATTTACCGCAAAAATAAAAATTTTTGCTCACAATACCGCAACTCTCGAAAATAAATTTTAGGGCTTTTAGCCATTGGCCGTTTGCCATTGGCTTTTTAATAATATATCGTCATTCCGAGCGAATGTAATGAGCGTGGGAATCTCCCTTATTGTTATTAAGATTGAAAACGGGAGATTGCCACAGTCGTTGCACTCCTTCGCAATGACGAGATATCTAATTTTTGCAAATTGCAAAAATAATTTCTAAATTTGCATTGCAGTCCTCGGATTGCAGACATTTTATTAGTGAAAGTGTTTTGCTAACCTTGACGATAAAATTTGGCGATTTTACAAGCACAAGGGTAAGCAACAGCACTCTACACCGCATTTGGTATATCATTTTCTATATACCATTCGGTGTGAGGTATTGTTTATTTGTGCTTGGGCCACGCCAAATGCCTATCGTCAGATAAAACGAACGACCTCACACTTTCTTTATTTATATTTACTGCGCATTCGGGGTTGATGGGCAAAACAAAAAAAACGCAAAATGAAAAAACTTGGATTTATTGGAATGGCAGTTATGGCTATGCTTGTATCTGCGAATTTGTCTTCTTGTAGCAAGGAAGATGGAAATTCATCTGGCTTTGTAAATAAGTATGCTAACGAGAAAAAGATTACAAAGATTGTTTCGGAATCGGTTACTTACGCTCAAACATCACGGACGACTACTACCTTCAAATACGATAGTAATGGAAGATTGATTGAAACCATTGACGAATATAAGGGCCCTAACAATCAGGAAGAGAGTAGAGGTATAGCTCAGTATACATGGACCAATACGGCTGTTATCTACACAGAGGAGTATGAAATCAAGAGCACTCACCACGGCAACTTTACTGAGACTTACAAATTTAAATATGGTTTATCGAACGGATTGGTACGAAGCGTGGATTATGGCGATGGTGATTCTGAAAACCTAAGTTACAATGAAGACGGTCGTTATGATAATGAAGGTACCTGGGAGTGGAATGGAGATAAATTGATATGTGTCTTGGGCGATTATAAGGTACTCTATACTTATGGCGAGCCATGCAAGAGTGGTTATTATTATCCAATTGCCGACATTGATGCTAGTGCTTTGTTTTTGGCTCATCCGGAACTTTTAGGCGTACGAACCAAGCAGTTGCCAGTAAGTTGTAAAGGTTCAGGGTATTACGCGCAGGATGTATCACCTTATACATCAACTTATGAGTATGAATTTGATACTGAAGGATATATTATCAAAACGATAGTAACGAGGAAGTTTGATAATGGTTCTATTCATACTTTTACAGATACTATCACCTGGGAATAGATTGAATAGATTGTAGTCGAAAAATAGTTATCGCCTCGCAGAACAAAATGAACTGCGAGGCGATAGCTTTAATTACCAACGCTACACTCGTACTCATAGGTATCGAAAACGATACCCAGCACACAGGAGAAGCGCACCCACCACAAACGCAGGTATCGAAAACGATACCCGACAGTAGGGAGTATAATGAGTATAGGGAATTTAATGAAATTAGGGAGAATAGCATATCGCTAAACTCCCTAAATTCTTTAATCTCTATATAAAGCCAATGGCTAATGACTAAAAGTCTAACTTTTAACTCTGCACTTTTAACTTTTAACTTGAATTGCATCGTCAGTGCAATTCACCCTTCCGTGGCTCAAAAGAACTCCCAACGAGCGTTTGAACAACTTTTTGCTCATATTCAGTTGCTCGCGAATCTCCTCGGGAGAACTATTGTCCGAGAGCGCAAGCGTACCGCCTGCCGCAACAATAGCATCATACAAAACCTCTGCCGAGTCCTTGACCTGCGCAAAGCCCTTCTGTTGCAACGAGAGGTCAATGCGATTATCATCGGTTATGCGGCTGACATACGCCTCGACTTTGTCGCCCAACTGCACATCACGGAACAACTGATTCTTATAAATCATTCCCCAATGGCGATTTTCAACAATAGCACGGTAGCCGATTTCGCTCTCCGACACAATCAACGCCTCGACCTTTTGGCGTGGCGATAGCGTGATAATATCCTCATTATTAACATATTGCTTCAATTTTGAGGTTGCCACACAGCGGTCCGTAATATTATCGACATAGAGATATACCGCCTTATACGAGCCGACCACAACTCCGCCCTGCTGGTTGCGGTTTGGCAGGAACAAATCCTTGCCCGTAATGCCCCAATCGAGAAATGCGCCGTGGATATTCTTATCCACAACTTTGAGGTAGGCGCACTTGCCGGCGGTGATTTTCGGTGTTTCGGTCGTTGCGACAATTCTATCCTCCGAGTCGTGATAGACGAAAACTTCGACCTCGTCATCAACCTTCTGTGTCAGCGACACATAGCGATTGGGGAGCAACACCTCGTTGCCCTCCTCGTCTACAAGGTACAATCCAAATTCCGATACTCGCGCCACACGCAGAGTCTGTATCTCTCCAATTTTCATACTTTTCGCATCTTTGGCGCAAAGATACGAAAAAACGGAAAACGGAAAGCGGAAAACGGAAAACTTTTGTTTTTGTTTTTAAGATTAATCGCACATCACTCCCTTTTTCGCTTCTTCTTTATCGTTGCACCACTTTCGAGTGTGCCGAGGTAGCGCATAACACCCTTTGGTGTAACAAGCGCCAAGCGCGTCTGTCCCGTGATGTTTGATAAGAAAATCTCCGCCAACCATCGCTCCGAGCCATTCATAAATGAGAAGGTGATGCGCCAATTCGAACCATCGAGCGTAGCTGTGTAACCCTCTACGAAGGCATCGAGATTTACCGTATCAATAACATACGAGGTAAATTCCACGGGCAAGTGTAGCACAACCTTATCGCCCGACACGCCCATAAAGAGGTAGTAGGCGTATATCGAACGAGTATTGCCCGTAACAACATTCTGCATCGTAACGGGACGAAAGATGTAGTTGCGCGACTTGACAATATCGTCAATCTCGGTAGCATACGCCACCTTGCGAGCCTCGCGACGAGCTTTTGCGCTCGATGAGTCAGACAAGTTTGACGAGTTTGATAGGCTATCCGTTTCGCTGACAGCAGCGCGTGTTGCGACACTCGTCAAGAGCATCGCAACAAGGAGTATTGTGCGTACCATCGTTAGTTAAGACCTGTAATGCCACCCACATATTGAACATCGGGATACCACGGCGAGGCGATGGTGAGTGTCGCACTACCTGACGAGGTGTAGATTTCGAGAGAGAAGTCGTAGTCGGAACCACTGAAGAGTGATGAAGAGAATGTTACGAGCCACCCCTCTTGCGTCTGCTCGGTGACATATTTCGATACGGAAGGCATTGTGTAGTTGAGCATTACGGTGTAATAAGGCGGTGTTACACCCTTGATGTATGGTAGGAATATATCCACCTCGCTACCCCACACTTGCAATCCGAAATTCGGGTTGTTCAGGAGTCGCATCTGCCCCGCAGGCTGCTGTTGCATCGATTGTGGGTTGAATTGGAAGTTGCGAGCCAAAACAATCGAATCTATATATTTTTCGTACTCGGCTTGACGCTGGGCGCGTCTTTTCTCTCGTTCGATATGGCGCTGTTCGCGCTGTTGCGCCCTCTCGGCGGAGGTTTTGTTGGTTGCTTGAGTATAGCCTATAATGCATACACCCACAGCGAAAAGAATAGATGCAATGATTAGAATTTTGCGTTTCATAAGCCGTAAGAATTTTATGGTTAACATACGACTTGTGGCAAATATCGTGCGAAACTCCACAAACACAAAAAGCGGCATTTTGCCGCTTTCATAGTGTTTAATGGAGCGAAGCGACAAGCCTCCTCACAGGAGGGAGCATCTTGCTATTCCATAAAAAATAGAGTCGAACGGCCCCCGCAGGAGAGAGGGTGCCGAGTGAAGGCTGTTGCAACTATATGTTGTTGGGATTGATGAGCGATGTGTCAAAATTTATTTTGAACACAATCGCACATCAGTCACAATATAATTGCGTAGCAATCAACAGCCGAAATGTAGATAAGCACCCCGAACCGCCACAGGCTGACCGACTCTCGCCGACCTCTACAAACACAAAAAGCGGCATTTTGCCGCTTTCATAGTGCTTGTGGAGGTGGCGAGAGTCGAACTCGCGTCCAAACAAGGAGCCCGAAGGCTTTCTACACGCTTAGTCGTCACTTAATCCTTCTCCTGTAGCCCGGCAGACGACCGCCAAACTATAGGCCCAGCCTCTAAATTTCGCACGATAACCGAGGCGCATATCGCACTATCTTCTAATGATTGATACCCCGTATGAAGAGTCGTTAAGAAGCGGAACGCCCCTTCGGGATACTCGTTGATGGACAAGCCTTGTGTCCTTCAATTAAGCCAATTTTCCTTGAAAATTAGGCAGCGAGTGCATAGCTATTATTGCCATTTGTAGTTTGAGTGTTGCAGATTTACGAGCGCCCACACAATGCTCGGCGTGCTTACCAACAAACTCTGCCTGCTGTCAAAACCGGTCACCCCCGATTTTTGTGAGTTTGCAGTAACTACGGCACAAAGATAGTGCAAATAAAATTAAGAATTGAGAATTAAGAATTAAAAATTAGTTTTTTTCTTGACTTCGATAAAAGTTTTCCGTTTTCCGTTCTCCGTTTTCCGTTTTTTTTGTATCTTTACGCAGATTTATGGAGATTGAAAAAATGGATAAAAGAGTTGTTGTAAAACTACAAGGCGCGGGAATATATCACGCTGAAAATCCTAATATTACGCTTACTCCTCGTACTCGTGAACGTGCGGGCGAAAAGGTACTCGAAAATCTCGATTTGGAGATTGCGGCAGGTGAGGTGGTCTACCTTATCGGACGAGTTGGAAGTGGAAAATCATCTCTGCTGAAGACTCTCTATGGCGAATTGCCGTTAGTGGAGGGGTTGGGAGAGATTGCAGGATTCGATTTGACGCGCCTAAAACAACGCAAAATACCCTATCTGCGCCGTAAGGTTGGAATGGTGTTTCAGGAACTTATTTTGTTGTCGGAGAGCAATGTGCATGACAATTTGATTTGTGCCCTACAAGCGACAGGTTGGAGCAGCAAGGGGGCAATGGAACATCGTGTTGAAGAGGTGCTGACTCTTGTGGGGTTGAATGGCAAGGGGGCAAAGATGCCTTTCGAATTGTCGGGAGGTGAGCGACAACGTTTGGTTATAGCCCGAGCGTTGCTTAATTCGCCGGCTGTGATTTTGGCAGATGAACCAACCGTTAATTTGGACCCTCTGACGGCTGATGGAATAGTCCGTCTATTTCACGAAATAGCCGCACAAGGAACAGCGATAGTGATGTCTACGCATAATACCTCACTAATAGAGAATTATCCATCGAGAACGCTTCTTTTTGCACAGAAAAGTGTGCGAGAAGTTGATGTTCGTGAGCTGATTGGTGTTAAATCTTCGATTTAGAGTTGCATATTTCAAAAAAAAAGTTTATATTTGCACGTTCTAACGCGCACGCGCGCGCTAAACAAGGTCCAAAATCGACGAAAAATTAGATTAGATACAGATATATGACTAACGAAACAGAAATTTTGAAGAAGGGACAGGAAGAGGAGTATTCCGCGTCTAATATCCAAGTCTTAGAGGGCTTGGAGGCAGTACGTAAGCGCCCTGCAATGTACATTGGCGATGTAGGCGAGAAGGGTTTGCACCACCTTGTTTATGAGGTTGTGGACAACTCTATCGATGAGGCATTGGCAGGCTATTGTACCGATATCTATGTAACAATCAACGAGGATAACTCTATTACCGTACGCGATAATGGTCGTGGTATCCCTACCGACTATCACGAGAAGGAGGGTAAGTCGGCTTTGGAGGTTGTTTTGACTGTACTCCACGCAGGAGGTAAGTTCGATAAGGGTAGTTACAAGGTTTCGGGAGGTTTGCACGGTGTGGGTGTATCGTGTGTAAATGCGCTCTCTACGCTTCTTGTTGCTGAAATTCACCGTGGCGGTAAGATCTACAAGCAGACTTACAGCCAAGGCCACCCTACTTCTAAGGTTGAGATTGTGGGCGATTGCGAGGATCGTGGTACTATTGTAACATTTAAGCCTGATGCATCAATCTTTACGCTCACAACAACATATCGCTACGAGATTCTTTCGGCTCGTTTGCGTGAGTTGGCATTCTTGAACAAGGGTATCGCCCTCACCATTATCGATATGCGCGATAAGAACGAGCAGGGTGAGCCTCGCTCGGAGCGTTTCTACTCGGAGAATGGTTTGCAGGAGTTTGTGCAGTATCTCGACAAGACTCGTGGCGAGAAGATTATCGACTCGATTATCTACCTTGATACCGAGAAAAATGGCGTTCCTGTGGAGGTTGCTATGCAGTACAACAACTCCTTCTCGGAGAATGTTCACTCGTATGTAAACAATATCAATACTATAGAGGGTGGTACTCACCTTACAGGTTTCCGCCGTGCATTGACTCGTACGCTTAAGAAGTATGCCGATGAGTCGGGAATGCTCTCGAAGTTGAAGTTTGATATTAGCGGTGACGACTTCCGTGAGGGTTTGACTGCAGTTATCTCGGTAAAGGTTGCAGAGCCTCAGTTCGAGGGACAGACTAAGACGAAGTTGGGTAATGACGAGGTTTCGGCTGCCGTAGATGGTGCATTGTCGGAGGCGTTGAGCAACTATTTGGAGGAGAATCCGAAAGATGCAAAGGCTATCGTGCAGAAGGTTATTCTTGCTGCTACGGCGCGTCATGCAGCACGTCAGGCTCGTGAGTCTGTACAGCGTAAGAGCCCGCTTTCGGGTGCAGGTCTTCCGGGCAAGTTGGCAGATTGCTCTTCGCGCGACCGTTCGATTGCCGAAATTTTCTTTGTCGAGGGAGATTCGGCGGGTGGTACTGCAAAGCAGGGCCGTGACCGTAACTTCCAGGCTATTATGCCGTTGCGAGGTAAGATTTTGAATGTGGAGAAGGCTCTCGAGCACAAGATGTGGGATAACGAGGAGATTAAGAATATGTTTATCGCCTTGGGCGTTACAATCGGCACCGAGGAGGACTCGAAGGCGTTGAACTTGGAGAAGTTGCGTTACAACAAGGTTATTATCATGACCGATGCCGATGTCGATGGTGCGCACATCTCGACACTTATGCTTACATTCTTCTTCCGCAAGATGAAGGAGCTGGTGGAGAATGGTCACGTCTATATCGCTACCCCACCATTGTATCGCGTATATAAGGGTAACAAGGAGTTCTACTGCTGGACTGAGGAGGAGCGTGAAGGCCATCTCGAGGAGCTCGGCAAGGGTGCACAGGTGCAGCGTTATAAAGGTCTTGGAGAGATGAGCGAGCACCAGTTGTGGGATACGACAATGAATCCTGAGACTCGTCTGTTGCGTCAGGTAACGATCGAGAACGCAGCTGAGGCTGATCGTATCTTCTCGATGTTGATGGGTGACGAGGTTGCTCCACGCCGTGAGTTTATCGAGGAGAACGCTTCCTACGCAAATATTGACGCATAAACAAATAGCGAGCCCTTTGCTCGCTATTTGTTTAATTAAGAATAGAGAATCAAAAATTAGTTTTCCGTTTTCAGCTTTTCGTTTTCCATTATGAAAGATGTTGTAGTAATTGGTGTTGCAGGAGGTACAGGCTCCGGTAAAAGTACTCTTGTAAAGCGTTTGCAGGAGGCCTTCAAGAATGATGATGTGGCGACTATATGCCACGACTTCTACTATAAGGCTCACCCCGAACTCTCATACGAGGAGCGCACAAAGCTCAATTATGACCACCCTGACGCCTTCGATACTTGGCTTATGGTCGAGCATATCAAGGCGTTGAAGGAGGGTAAGGCCGTTGAGTGTCCTACCTACTCGTTTGTGGAGCACAACCGTACCGACGAAACTCTGCCTGTAAAGCCTTCTAAGGTTATTATCGTTGACGGCATTCTTATCTTCGAGAACGAGGAGTTGCGCAACATCATGGATATAAAGGTCTATGTTGATACTGATGCAGATGTTCGTTTGGCGCGTCGTATCTTGCGCGATGTTCGTGAACGTGGTCGCTCAATGGAGTCGGTGATTTCGCAATACACCACCACAGTAAAGCCGATGCACGAGCAGTTTGTTGAGCCATCGAAACGCTATGCCGATGTTATTATCCCGGAGGGAGGCTTCAACTCGGTGGCAGTTTCTATGCTCATTCAGAATATCCGCTCGATAGTAGATAAATAGGAGAAAGTAGCAATAAGACAATAGAGATATCCGCAACGATATCTCTATTTTTTATTACATACAGATTGATAATCGCAATATTTGCATGCGGAGTTGTCGCTACACTGCTTGAACGGGGTTGTACGGTCGAACATCTCGCGTAAAGTGTTTGCTACGGCCTCTTCAAATTCTGATGCAACTTCCGAATAGGCTTCAAGTGTTCGGCTTTTGCGGTCGATGGTTTCTATGAATTTGGGTGAGTAGTCATCGTGCACCATAGAGCCCACATAGTACAATTCGGGGCTGATATCGCGATTTCGTTCATGCGATAGCATCATCGAATAGAGCAGTGTATTTATGATGTTCGACTCTCGCTTTGTGGCTATTGGCTCACCATAAAATAGCGAATCAATACCATTGTAATTCAGACGAGGCTTACCGGTCTTGTAGTCAATAACGCGTAGCAATCCGTTGTTTAGTGAGTCAATGCGGTCGGCACGACCTGCCAACTTAACCGTAAAATGCTCACCATTAACCTCTATCGGCATATCTAATGCTACATCGCTCTCAGTCTCGGTTACAACAAATTCGCTGTTGCGAATATCGTAATCAAGAAGGTTCTTGCCGAGGTATTCGCGCACAATATTACGAATAATGAGCAACTCTCCTCCGAGTTCATGACGCAATACCCCATCGTTATCGCCAAAATATATCTTTGCGATAGATTTGTCTACGCATCTATCTATCTCTCCCTGCTTTCGCAGTTCGATAAGCCGTTCAGCGGGTTTGGCATCTCCTTTAATCTGAGAATACAACAAGTCGGCTGCCTCGTGGAAGATGTTTCCGAAGGTCATATTGTCTACCGACTCTTCCAACTCATCTTCGGGGCGCAGACGCTCAACTACATTAAAATAGAATTTTAGCGGACATTTTACGTAGGTTGAAAATGCTGTCGGCGAGAGGGTCTTGTTGCGCGTAAATCGCAACAACTTATCGAAAATCTCCTCCGTCTTTTCAATGCAGATAGCATCGCTATACGAGAGTGACACCTCGACACCTACATTCAGGTGCTTTATGTCGAAATTGCTCTCATACTCTATCTGCCTGATGTAGCGACTTGGCTCGCCCGTACTCTTGTCGTCTGTCGCTGAGGAGTAGAGCATGTATAGGTTCTTTGCACGCTCGATTAGACGATAGAAGTAGTAGGCATATACACCCTCGTGATGCTCGGCGGTAGGGATATTAAATCCGTAGCGCAGACTGTATGGAATAAACGATTTGTCGGAGGCTTTGTTGCCGGGAAAGTTGTTGTCATTCATCGAGAGCAGTATGACATTTTCGAAATCAAGGTTTCGAGTTTCGAGGATACCCATAATCTGTAACCCCTCCAATGGCTCA
>JAGBCX010000064.1 GCA_017937805.1 Alistipes sp.
AACAACCGTCACGACTTCGGCACTCAGCGTGCGATGTTGAAGATGATCGGTAAGCGCCGTCAGTTGTTGGAGTACTTGAAGGAGGTAGATATCGAGCGTTACCGTGCTATCGTTAAGGCTTTGAACCTCCGTAAGTAAGAGGTCGACAGAATGGGGCAACTCGTTTTTCGGAGTTGCCTTCATTTTGTTTTTTGATGTGATGACGAAGAAAAGAGAAATATATTTTTTGGACGAATAAGATTATGGAAGAAAAGAAGTTGTACAATGCTGTACAGAAGTTTATCCCGCTGGAAGGAGGACGCGAGATAATGATTGAGACCGGCAAGTTGGCAAAGCAGGCTGACGGTTCGGTTGTCGTAAAACAGGGCGATACGATGTTGCTCGCAACGGTAGTGGCTGCCAAAGATGCAAAAGAGGGTACCGACTTTATGCCTTTGCAGGTCGAGTACAAGGAGAAGTTTGCTGCCGTAGGTCGTATACCGGGTGGTTTTATGAAGCGTGAGGGTAAGGCTGGCGACAACGAGATTTTGGTTGCCCGTTTGATTGACCGTGCGCTCCGTCCATTGTTCCCTGCTGACTACCACGCAGAGGTTTATGTTACAGTAAATCTTATCTCGGCAGACAAGGATATTCAGGCTGACGCCCTCGCAGGTTTGGCTGCTTCGGCTGCACTCGCTGTATCGGACATTCCGTTCGGCGGTCCTATCTCGGAGGTGCGTGTTGCACGTATCAACGGAGAGTACTGCATTAACCCAACTTTCTCGCAAATGAAGGATGTAGACCTCGACATTATGGTCGCAGGTACTATCGATAATATCTTGATGGTTGAGGGTGAGATGCACGAGGTTAGCGAGGAGGTTATGCTCGGCGCTATCAAGTATGCTCACGAGGCTATCAAGGGACACTGTGCTGCACAGATCGAGTTGATGAAGGAGCTTGGCAAAGATGTTAAGCGCGAGTATTGCCACGAGACCAACGATGAGGAGTTGCGTCAGACTATCATCTCGGAGTTGTACGACAAGGCATACGCTATCGCTACAAGCGGCACAATGAAGCACGAGCGTTCGGAGGCTTTCGAGGCTTTGGAGGCAGAGTTCGCATCGCGCTACACCGAGGAGGAGTTGGAGGAGAAGGCTCCACTTATCCACAAGTACTTCCACGATGATGTACAGAAGATGGCTATGCGTAATATGATTCTCGATGAGGGCAAGCGTCTTGACGGTCGTCGTACAGACGAGATTCGTCCTATCTGGTGCGAGGTTGATTACCTCCCATGCGCACATGGCTCGGCTATCTTCACCCGTGGCGAGACTCAGTCGCTCTCGACTGTAACTCTCGGCACAAAGCTCGACGAGAAGCAGCACGATGAGGTTTTGTTCCAGGGTTCGGATCAGTTCGTACTCCACTACAACTTCCCTCCATTCTCGACAGGTGAGGCTAAGGCATCGCGTGGCGTTAGCCGCCGTGAGGTAGGTCACGGCCACCTCGCATGGCGCGCATTGAAGCCTATGGTACCAATGGGCGAGGAGAATCCATACGCTATCCGCGTAGTTTCGGATATCTTGGAGTCGAACGGCTCATCTTCGATGGCGACCGTTTGCGCAGGCTGTATGGCGTTGATGGACGCAGGTGTTAAGTTGAAGAAGCCTGTTTCGGGTATCGCAATGGGACTTATCTCGGATTCGGCAACAGGTCGTTGGGCTGTATTGTCGGATATCTTGGGCGATGAGGACCACTTGGGCGATATGGACTTCAAGGTTACAGGTACCCGTGACGGTATCACCGCAACACAGATGGATATCAAGGTAGATGGCCTTTCGTACGAGGTATTGGCTCAAGCATTGGAGCAGGCTCGTGTAGGTCGTTTGCACATTCTCGATAAGATTACCGAGTGCATCGCAGAGCCACGTGAGGATTACAAGCCATTTGTACCTCGTATTGAGCAACTCGTTATCGATAAGGAGTTTATCGGTGCAGTTATCGGTCCTGGTGGCAAGGTAATTCAGGATATTCAGAAGACTACCGGCACTACAATTACTATCACCGAGAGCGAGACTTCGGGCTTGGTTGATGTATTCGGACCGGACAAGGAGTCGATTGATGCAGCCATGGCTCGCATCAAGGGTATTGTTGCAGTACCTGAGGTTGGCGAGGAGTATCACGGAACAGTGAAGTCGATTGTAGATTTCGGCGCTTTCGTTGAGATTTTGCCGGGCAAGGAGGCGTTGCTCCACATCTCGGAGATTGACTACAAGCGTTTCGAGACTATGGAGGAGACCGGTTTGAAGGAGGGTGATGAGATTGATGTTAAGTTGATTGGCATCGACCAGAAGACCAACAAGTTGCGTCTTTCGCACAAGGCACTTCTTCCTAAGCCGGAGGGTTGGGTAGAGCCTGAGCGTAAGCCTCGTGCGCCACGAGGTGACCGTCAGGAGCGCGGTGACCGTGGCGACCGCCGCCCACGCCGTGACCACCACAAGGAGTAATCGGGAGGGGTGTTCACACTCTAAATAGAAGCCGAGCAAGATGTTTGCTCGGCTTTTTTGTTGTTTTCAAAAAAAGTTTCTACATTTGCAGTAACATATCAGCGAAATGGTGGGCTATTTTGCACAATAAGGGTATATAAATACCCCTCCCCGAAAATTCGGGGGGGGGTATTTCGTTGATAGTCAACGAGTTAGAAAAACAAAAACACTAAATACAAAAACTATGAAAAAACTTTTACTTTTATTGGCAGCGGTAGGAATGATTTTCACCGCATGCGAGGGAGGATTAGGCTATGAGAATAATGGCGGAACCCCTTATACTCCAAAAATCGAACTTACAGAACAAAGTGTAGAGGTGGAGCCTGAGCCCGCTCAATATTCGGTTAGTGTATTTTCTCCTTACTATTGGGAAGCGACAAGTAAAAATGATTGGATAATTGTTGATACAAAAACAGGTTCTCCAGGTAAAAAGGTGCTAAAATTTTCAGTTATTCGCAATGAAGAGGAGGATATTCGAGAGGGAATAATCGTTGTGAGAAATGAGAACTACAACCTTGTTGCGGAGTTATATGTTACACAAAAAGCCTTTGTTCCTACAATAATCATTGAGCCGGAGTCATTGACATTTGCAGTCGAAGGTGGCTCACAAGAGATTGCTGTTGCTGCAAGTTTCGAGTACGAGTTCTCGACAAATGCCGATTGGCTAACCATCAAGAAGAGCGAAAAAGGCTTAAAGGTTACTGCTTCAAACCATACAGAGGTTGAAAATCGTACTGCCGAGATTACCATTTCGAATGAGAAATATGGCATTGCAAAAGTTGTAACAGTAACGCAAGGGGCATTTGTTCCCGAAATCACATTTTCGCCAAAAAGTTTGACTTTTGACTACAAAGGTGGCACCCAAGAAGTTGCTATAACTGCAAACTTCGAGCATGAGTATTCGACAAATGCCGATTGGCTAACTGTCGAAAAGAGCGAAAAGGGTGTAAATATCACTGCAACCCCAAATACTAAATTTGAAGAGTGCACCGCCGAGATAACTATTTCGAGCGAAAAATATGGTATTTCAAAAGCCATTACAATAACGCAACAAGGCGTATCTGCAGAGACTCAAAATGTAATACTCTATACATCGTCTGATGGCAAGATTGTAACTCCATATAAGAGTGATAGTTTTGGTGCAAATATTGTATCGAATACTTATAGAGATGGACAAGGTATTATTATTTTTGATGCACCTGTTACTTCGATTGGAAAGGCTGCATTCAGTGATTGCACCTCGCTGACAAGTGTAACAATTCCTGATAGTGTTACTTCGATTGGAGATTTGGCATTCAGTTCTTGCTACTCACTGACAAGTATCACAATTCCTGATAGCGTTACTTCGATTGGAAAGGCTGCATTCGATTGGTGCACCTCGCTGAAAGCATTTTATGGAAAATTTGCATCATCGGACAATCGTTGCTTAATAGTTAATGGCGTGTTAAATTCATTTGCACCTGCGGGACTAACTCATTATAATATTCTCGAATGTGTAACTTCGATTGGAGGTTCGGCATTCCGACATTGCACCTCGCTGAAAAGTGTTACAATCGGCAATAGCGTTACTTCGATTGGATATGAGGCATTCGCATATTGCCGCTCGCTGACAAGTGTAACAATCCCAAGCAGCGTTACTTCGATTGGAAGTGATGCATTCAATAATTGCACCAAGCTGACAAGTGTTACAATTCCTGATAGCGTTACTTCGATTGGAGAGTGGGCATTCTATGAATGCACCTCGCTGACAAGTGTTACAATTCCTGATAGCGTTACTTCGATTGGATATTATGCATTCGGTGAATGTACCTTGCTGACAAGTGTAACAATCGGCAATAGCGTTACTTCGATTGGAGAATGGGCATTCTCTTATTGCAGCTCGCTGACAACTATTACAATTCCCGATAGCGTTACTTCGATTGGAGGTTTTGCATTCAGTGATTGCACCTCGCTGACAAGTGTTACAATCGGCAATAGCGTTACTGAGATTGGAATGGAGGCATTCCGTAATTGCACCTCGCTGACAAGCATTACAATTCCTGATAGCGTTACTGAGATTGGATATGAGGCATTCTATGATTGCACCTCGCTGACAAGAGTAGATGTCACCGACCTATCGGCTTGGTGTAAGATAAGTTTTGGTGGTAATTATGCAAACCCACTTTGTTATGCGGACAAACTCTATCTTAATGGTAGCGAATTAACAGATATTACTATACCTTCGGATATTGCAGAGATTAAAAGTTATGCATTCTATGGTTGCACCTCGCTAAAAAGTGTAACAATTCCCGATAGCGTAACTTCGATTGGATATTATGCATTCTATGATTGCAGCTCGCTGACAAGTATAACAATCGGCAATAGCGTTACTTCGATTGGAGGATGGGCATTCGCATATTGCCGCTCGCTGACAAGTGTTACAATTGGCGATAGCGTTACTTGGATTGGAGTGGGGGCATTCAATAATTGCACCTCGCTGGCAAGTGTTACAATTCCTGATAGCGTTACTTCGATTGGAGATCATGCATTCTATGAGTGCACCTCGCTGAAATATGTATATTGCAAGCCTATAACTCCGCCAACTGCAATTGCAGATCGGGGCTATTGGGGCACATTCTCCGGCAACGCTTCCGGCAGAAAGATTTATGTGCCAATAGGCTCGGGCGAGGCATATAAGACAGCACAGTATTGGAGTGGCTACGCTGATTATATCGAGGAGAAAGAGTTCTAACAAACGGAAAACGGAAAGCTGAAAACGGAAAACTTTTGACACCACCCTCCGCAGAAAAAAACTCTGCGGAGGGTATTTTTTTGCTGTTTACCCCCTATTTTCGGCATTTGGCTGGCAATTTTTCGCAAATTCAAAAGAAAATTGTTGTTTTCTCAAAAAAATATATAACTTTGTAGCAGAATAGGTATATACCTATTCAAACGAAAATAGAACAATACAGAAACAACAATTTTTTAACTTTTAATTATTCACAAACACTATGAAAAATCTTTTTAAGATGACATTGGTTCTTGCAGCGGCTGCTTTGACCTTGACCGGTTGCGACTGCTTCAAGAAGATGGCCCAGAATCCTTCGGCTATCAAAGTTACTTGTACTCCGGATGTCCTCGTTCTCAACAACGGTAAGGTTGTTGCCGACATTACAGCCGAGGTACCTGCAAAGTACTTCAACAAGACCGCTTCGTTGAAGGTTACTCCTGCTCTCGTTTATGAGGGTGGCGTAACTAAGGGTAACACTCTCCTCCTTCAGGGTGAGAAGGTTGCTGATAACGGTATGCTCGTTAAGAATGGCGAGGCTCTCAGCATCAAGCGTCATGTTGAGTTCGCTTACAAGCCAGAGATGCAGCTCTCGAACCTCGTACTTATCGTTGAGGTTAAGTGCAAGAGTGGCAAGTGCAAGGAGTTTACTCTTGTAAATGCTAACACCGGTGAGGTTCTTCCTGCAGACACCAAGCTTACTCCTGCTGAGTATGGTTTGACTATCGCTAAGGGTATCAACACCTTGCAGAGCGACATTGATTTCTCGGAGGCTATGATGCCTGCTGCTAACAACTACAAGCGTGTAACTACCGTTGTAACCAAGGCTGACATCGTTTACAAAATCAACTCTTCGCGCGTTGCAAAGAAGGCTGTTGAGACTGAGGAGTTGAACGCATTGAAGGCTGGCGTTGAGGCTTACAAGGCTAACGACCGCGTTGCACAGTCGCTCTATGTAAATGGTTACGCTTCGCCAGATGGTCCTGAGAAGTTCAACGACAAATTGTCGGAGAAGCGTTCGAAGACCGGTTTGCAGGCTGTTGAGAAGTTGCTTGCTGATGCAGGTTTGAACATTGACGCTGCTGCTTACGGTGAGGACTGGGAAGGCTTCCAGGCTGCTGTAGCTGCTTCGAACATTGCTGATAAGGACCTCATTCTTCAGGTTTTGAAGATGTACTCGTCGAGCGCAGAGCGTGAGAAGGAGATTAAGAATATGTCAACTGTATTCAAGTCGCTCAAAACTGATGTATTGCCACAGCTTCGTCGTGCACAGGTTGTGAACAGCGCAGATATTACAGGTTGGAGCGATGAGGAGATGGTTGCTATTGTTAAAGATGGCAAGGCTTCGACATTGACATTGGAGGAGTTGCTCCACATTGCATCGGTTTGTGACGAGGTTGCTGAGGCTGCTTTGGTTGAGGCTACAAAGTCGGGCGATGCTCGTGCTTGGAACAACCTCGCATTGGTTTATGCAAAGGCTGGTGACAACGCAAAGGCTGTTGAGTGCTTGAACAAGGCTGACAAGAGCGTTGCTACAGAGTTGAACAACAACTACGCATTGGCATACGCTGCTGAGGGTGACATTGCAAAGGCTGAGGGTTACGCTGCTAACGCATCGGCTGAGACTAAGGCTTTGGTTGCTGCTGCAAAAGGTGACTACACTGCTGCTACACAGAATTTGAAGTCGGGTTACAACGCTGCTATCGTAAACTTGCAGAACGGCAACTTGACCGCTGCTAAGCAGTGCATCGCAAGCGATATGTCGGCAAAGGCTGACTACTTGCGTGCCGTTATTGCTTGCAAAGAGGGCGATGTTAAGGGCGCTCAGGCTCAGCTTAACAGCGCAGTATCGAAGGACGCTTCGTTGAAGGCTAAGGCTGCTAAGGACGTTAACCTTGCTGCTTTGAAATAATCCGAAACGATTATAAATGAAATAGGCTCCCGAAATTCGGGAGCCTATATTATTTATATCTGCTCTGTTGTTGATTGCGACTACTTGATTATGGCGTGGAGAATACCTTCCACATCGTATCCGCACAAGTGGCGCAATTCTGCCACTGTGCCATGCTCAACAAACTTATCGTCAATGCCGAGCGAAACAACCGGTGTTGCAATATTATTATCGTTTAGCAACTTTGCCACAGCCTCGCCCGCACCACCACGAAGAACACCATCTTCAACGGTTATAATACGCTTAAACTTACGAGCATCCTCCAAAATGAGAGATTCATCTAACGGCTTAGCAAAACGCATATCGTATACTGCGGCACTCACACCAATCACCTCCGCCTGCTCAGCTGCCTGCTCGGCATCGGCACACAATGTACCAAAGGCAAACACCGCGACATCGCTACCCTCACGCACAAGACGAGCTTTTCCAATTTCGATTGCTTCAAACGGCATATCGCGCCACTCAACACCTCTGCCCGAGCCGCGTGGATAACGAATGGCAAATGGAGAATCGCTCTGCAAGGCGGTAAACATCATGTTGCGTAACTCCCACTCGTCAGATGGGGTTGCAATAGTCATATTTGGCACGCAACCGAGATATGCGATATCGAACGCACCATGGTGCGTTGCGCCATCTTCTCCGACCAAACCTCCTCTATCAAGACAGAATACAACAGGAAGATTTTGCAGGGCAACATCGTGGATAATATTGTCGTAAGCACGCTGCATAAATGTCGAGTAGATATTGCAGAAAGGTCGTGCGCCTGCTGCGGCAAGACCTGCCGAGAATGTTACGGCATGTCCCTCTGCGATGCCGACATCGAAACACCTATCCGGCATCTCAGCCATCATTATTGTCATCGAGCAACCCGACGGCATGGCTGGCGTAATGCCAACAATACGCTTATCCATTCGCGCAAGGTCAAGCAGTGTCTGGCCAAAGACATCTTGCATACGGGCAACCTTCGACTCCTTTTTGATACGTTCGCCTGTTTCAGGATTAAAACAACCCGGGGCATGCCATACCGACAAATCGCTCTTGGTCGGAGCGTAGCCATGTCCCTTCTCTGTTATTACGTGCAACAATTTTGGCGAGCAGATACCTTTCAAAGCTTGAAGTGTGCGCACCAATCGCTTTATATCGTGTCCATCAACACGACCAAAATAGCGAAAACCAAGACTCTCGAAGAGATTACTGTTCTGCAACAAGCCATGTTTTACTCCATTGCCTACCCTACGACATAGATTGAGTAGATTTGGAGTGCGCGACAAAACAGACCACAATCCCTGTTTGAAACGATTATACTTCGAAGAGGTCGAAAGACGCAACAGATAGTGGTTCAGCGCACCTTGCGACCTATCAATAGACATATTATTATCATTCAAGATAACCAAGATGTCTGTCGTCTTATCCGAGCCTGCATTATTCAAGCCCTCGAATGCCAAACCTCCTGCAATAGAGCCATCACCAATAACGGCAACGGTCTTTTGCTCTCTACCTTGCAACTTTGCCGCTTGTGCCATACCGAGCGCAGCCGATACTGACACCGAAGAGTGTCCGGCACCAAAAGCATCGTATTCGCTCTCCGCCATACGAGGAAAACCGCTTATACCTCCCAAGCGGCGATTTGTGGAGAATAGCTCACGGCGCCCCGTAATTATTTTGTGGGCATAGGCCTGATGCCCAACGTCCCAGATGAGTTTGTCGTTAGGGGTGTCGTATACATAGTGTATGGCCACCGCTATCTCCACTGCACCGAGTGACGAGGCAAGATGTCCGGGATTTACGGCACACTGCTCGATAATATAGTGTCGCACCTCATCGCAATAACGAGGCAGTTCATCTATCGACAACTTACGCAAATCCGCAGGCGAATCTATACGATTGAGATATTTATACTCAAGTTTTGCCATATCTTCTTGTCAGTTTAGAATGGATAGCCAACGCCGAAATTCAGTGACGTATTACGCCATTTGAAATTATGTATCCATCGTTGTCCCTCAGGATTATTAGGATTATGGAGTTGAATACCCCAATCGAGTCGCAAAATTGCGAATTTGATATCAAGTCGTATACCTATACCCGTATTGAATGCCAACTGTTTGTAAAAGTTGTTAAAATGGAACACCGAACTTTCGGGATAGCTTACACCTTCGCGACCGATATACCATATATTACCCAAATCGAGGAACGTTGCGCCATGGAACATGCCCCAAATCGGGAAACGGAACTCAACATTTGCCTCCAACTTCATATCTCCCAATTGCGTAGGATAGACCACATTCGTAGGTGCCGGTGAAGCTCCCGGACCAAGAGTTCGTGGTGCCCAACCTCGCATACTATTGCTGCCTCCCGCATAGAACAAGCGATCAAATGGAACAGCATTGGAGTTGCCGTATGCGTATGCCATGCCGGCATAGACACGAGCCGCCAACGCCGTCACCTTGCCGAACATCACTCTGTGGCTGACATTTAAATCGGCACGAGCATACTGCGAGTAACGAATTCCGAACAACTCATAGTAATCTCTGTTGACCGGAGCCTCCGAGAAGAGATGCACCAAACCATTCAACAAATTGCCCGAAAACTCACCATTTACGCGTACCGTTGTATGGTTATTTGGAGCCGACTTATACTGCTTATTCAAGACATAAGAGCCCGAAATTGCCACTATCAACTGCGACTCGAAACTATTTTTGAGGTATTGGTTCTGCAACGAATTGAAATAACTCTCGTTTATCTCCGGCACATCAACCCAGTTGATGCCGATAGGTCGCACTACAAACGACGAATTCGACTTGTTGCGCCACGAATAGACCCACGATACACTCGACAAGTGTCGCTGATAGTATGGACGATCCTGATAGTTATACGATATTTCGAATTTGGTTTTTGGCGCAAGGGTATTATTTCTGATAGCGTAGTGTGCCAACAAAAATCTCGGAAACGACAGACTTGCCGATACACCAAACTCCTTGGCATGCCTCTTCTTCGATTCTGGTGCCTTCATATACTCATAACCGGCCGTACCCGTAACCTCGAACATCTCGGCACCACGAAATATATCTCTATTCTGATAGCCGACTACCGCCTTTAATCCATAAAAACTCGATGTTGTTGAGGCCTCTAACTCCGCCTTCACGCTCTGTTGCAATGCAGGCGTACAATATATATCGCAATCGAGATAACTCTCACGAGTGTAATTTATGGGTGAGGTATTCGATTTATTATCAACGCCAACCAATGTAATGAGATTCTTACCCAACGTATCGGGCACCTCATTGAAGTTTATTCGGGCACTCTTGAAGTATCCCATTGCCATCAGGTTTGAGTAGGTGTGCGAAACCTGCGAATAGTTGTAGAGGTAGTTTGGGTAGAGAGGTATAGCCTCACGCAAAACCCTTGGTCGCACCTTAGGCTGTCGACCTCTAAATATTACATTCAAACCTCTATACTCCAAAGTGTCGAAGCGATTGAAATAATCGGCTCGGCTCTTGGCTCTTACCGCATCATATCTCGGATAGATATTTATATTTCGCAAGCGATATACAACATTGTTATCATATATCGCCTCACCGCGAATATTGTAGCCTGTCAAATTCTGCTTGATAATAACCTTAACACCGACCTTTCGATTACCACCAAGCGTATCGGCCAAATACTCCACATTATTAACCGAAAAATTATAGTAGCCTCTATCTCTCAGATATAATGCAATACGCTCGCGCTCTGCCTCCAATACCGAGATATCGAACACATCACCCGTATGTAGCAACGTATTAACTGTATCTGCCAGCAAGATAGGCTCAAGGAAGGCATCTCTGAAATCATAGGATATGGAACTAATATGGTACGGGAGGCCCTGTTTCAGCGAATAGGAGACCTTCGCACGCTTACGACGATAGGTCGTATCAACCTTAAAATCGACTTTCGAAGAGTAATATCCTCGTGAGTTGAGATATAGTTTCAAATTAGAGGCCGAACGCTCCGTATCGCGCATATTGAACAATACGGGTTCCTCTCCCATTCTACGTTTGAGATTGTTCCACCAATTATCCTTATTCGGATTGGCCATCATATATATCCAAGCATAGAAATCGGTTCCAAGGAAGTGCTTATTGGGCTTTTGACGAAGATACTTGGTTACATCCTCGCTCTTAACGCGCTCATCACGAGCAACGCTTTTATCCTCCTCTATCTTCACGCGTTGTAGCAGATAAGTGTCAGATGGAATATGGCGCGTAACATTACATGCAGAGAGCAACGCTCCCAGCACAATGCAACACACGATATATACCAACTTCCTCATATCAATCAACCTCTTCTACTCCTCAAAAAATCGTTATAAAGTGCTATTTCACTCTCGAACACTCCCAAAGCGACGTAGTTAAAAGTGTTCTCTTCGGCTACTACTTCGCCATAGGATATATACGAAGCGTTACCGATAAGCTGAGTATGCAGACCGCCCTCTTCGTGGCAGACGCAACGCACTGCGCCACCTCTATTCTCCACCTCAACCACCGCCTCGTAGTCGCAACGACCATTCAGAGCCATTGCCGTAGCACTCGAAGTCATTGCAGTACCGCACGATGCCGTAATACCTGCTCCACGCTCATATGTCGCTACAAATATTCTATTCTTGCCCAGAACCTTCACGAGCGATACATTTATCCCTTTCGGGAACTCCTCTCGCAACTCCAACACCCGCTCACCAAGGCGTGTCAAATGGTCATAATCTATTTCGGACACCTCCGCCACAATATGCGGATTTCCAACATTTATCGCGGTCCAAAGAAGATTATCATCAAGTCGCTCTATACGTTGCGATACAAACCTCTCGGCACCTTTGGCAAAGCCGAAATCGTCGCTTGTAAGTCTGACTTTCAAATCCACGCCATAAGTAGGCATAGCCGGATAGATATCCTCCGCATGCGTAATAGCATAGCTATTTCCACCCGAAAACATATCGAATTTTCCTACACCCGTATATCCCTCTGCCAAGCGAGCCACACAACGTATGCCATTGCCACACATCTCCGCTTCCGAGCCGTCGGGATTGAACATTCGCATACCATACATGCCATTACGCTCGACCAAAAGCAACACCCCATCTGCTCCGACAGAGTTTTCTCTATCGCAGATAAAGCGAGCAAAAGCCACGAGGTCAATAGCGTCAAGATTGTGCTTTACGGCATCTACCATAACGAACTCATTACCCGAGCCATGACACTTTATGTAGTCAAAATTCATTCTCTTTTAGTGTATAATCGTTCAAAAATAGTAAAATTTAAATAATTTTCCATATTTTTACTCCGTAAAAATGAAAAAAGAGTAAAAATGGTTGAGAAATTCATAATGGCAGGCGACTCGGCACTGCATATTTGCGATTCGGAGGTGGGAGAGAAAAGTGTTGTTTTACTGCACGGCTACCTCGAAAATATGCTCGTATGGGACAATTTTGTACCCTTGCTCTACAAAGAGGTGCGCGTTATTACGCTTGATATCCCCGGCCATGGAATCTCAGAGGTTAAGGGCGAAATTCATACAATGGACTACCTCGCCGACACCATCGCCGCCGCACTCGATAAACTCGGCATCGACCAAGCAACCATTGTAGGCCACTCGATGGGTGGATATGTGGCTCTTGCATTTGCCGAGCGACACCCCGACCGCACCGAGGGACTTGTTCTGCTCCACTCCACCCCTTATGCCGACAGTGACGAGAAGCGTAAAAATCGCCAACGCGAAATATCGTTAATTCGTTCAGGTAAGAAGGAGTTGTTGGCGCACACCGCACCCGAAGCGGGCTTTGCAGTTGAAAATCGCAACCGTTTCCGCACCGAGATAGAGGACCTGCAACAGACTGTCTATCTGACCGAAGATGCGGGAATTATTGCTCTTTTAAATGGCATGATAGAGCGCAAGGCGCAGAGCGAAATGCTCCACGCCTTGAACAGACCTATCCTCTTTATTCTCGGTCGAAAAGATGGCTATATCGTACCTGAAGTTGCCGAAAAGATGGTAGCCGAACACCCCGAAGCCGAAGTCGTATGGCTCGAAAATTCGGGACACATGGGCTTTATCGAGGAGGCTCAAAAGTGCGCCTCGGCACTGCTCGACTTTGTTGGTCGTATTTAGTTCGACAACTCTCCACGCAACGTATGACTCATAGCATCGGCAAGGGCTTCGTTTGATAAGCCTTTGCCCAGCAGCCACATAAGTTTGGTTGTAGCCGCCTCGGTAGTCATATCATAGCCTGAAATAACGCCTATATCCTGCAACTGACGGCCCGTTTCGTAGAGGTGCATCGCAACTGCACCACCCTGACACTGTGTCGTATTCACAACCGCTATACCGCGCTCAATAGCCTCTCGCAAAGCATCTATAAACCACTTTGCCGTAGGGGCATTGCCCGTGCCGTAGGTTTCGAGGACAACCCCTCGCACACCCTCAATCGAGAGCATAGCCTTAAACGACTCGTGCGACAATCCGGGGAATAGTTTTATGATTATCACCCTATCATCTAACTTATCCGAGATGTGCAACGGCTCGAAATATGGAGCCGACTTGTAGATTACAGCATTGTTGTACTTGATATTTACACCAACCTCCGCAAGTGGTGCAAGGTTGCGCGACTCAAAGGCATTCAACGCCTCGGCCGATAGTTTCGAGGTGCGATTTGCGCGGAAAAGACGATTTTGGAAGTAGAGTGCAACCTCCGGAATAATGGCCCTACCCTTCTCGTCTGTTGCAGCTGCAATCTCTATCGCCGTAATAAGATTTTCGCGACCATCGGTGCGAAGAATACCCATCGGAATTTGACTACCCGTGAAGATAACCGGTTTCGATAAATTTTCGAGCATAAAACTCAATGCCGAAGCGGTATAGGACATTGTGTCCGTGCCGTGCAACACCACAAAACCGTTGTATTTGCCGTAGTTGTCGGCAATAATATGTGCCAACTCGCTCCACCTTGCAGGGGTAACATTCGAGGAGTCTATCGCCTCCATCTTATGCACCGAGATATCGACATTAAGATTTCGCACCGCAGGGAACTCCTGCTCAATGGTGTTGAAGTCGAATGGTACGAGCGTACCGTTCTCATTACGGCGCATACCGATTGTTCCGCCCGTGTAGATAATTAAAATCGAAGCCTTTTTCATATCTCGCTATAATCTGAAAATTCGTTTTGCATTTATTGTTGTCTGCTCCGCCACTACCTCATAATCAACACCTTGTAATTCAGCGATTTTTGCCGCCACAAAGCGTACATACGAAGACTCATTTCGAGTACCTCGGTGCGGTGCAGGAGTGAGATATGGAGCATCTGTTTCGACTACCAAATCCTCCAATCGCATCGACTTTACAACCTCTGCCAACGCACTCTTTTTGAAGGTTACAACACCACCTATACCGAACACAAAATTGCCACATCGGCGCAACCTTTCATACATCTCCACATCTGCCGAAAAGGCGTGAAAAATACCCCTTAAACCTCGGTCACGATACTCCTCAATAATATCTGCCATCTCCTCCCAGGCATCGCGCGTATGGACTACGATTGGTAAATCATACTTCAACGCCAACTCGACCTGCGCTCTGAATGCCTCGCTCTGCTCCGCCTGCCAATCACGACTCCAATAGAGGTCTAAACCAATCTCGCCAACGCCATAAAATCGCTCTATACCGTGTGGTGGATTGGCAAGCAGTCGCTCTACCTCCGCCAACTCCTCACGCCAACGAGGATTATCGTTCACCGATGTCGGGTGCAAGCCCATAAGTGGCACTACATAGTCGCCATACTCCCTGCACATCTCGAACAGTCGTTCGTTGCTCTCGCCATCTATCGCAGGCAGAATAATACGCTCTACGCCCTCGGCACGGGCTCTTTCGACAACCTCTCGGCGGTCATCGTCAAAAACCTCATCGTAAATATGTGAATGGGTATCTATCAACATATTACATATCTTCTACCAGGGATTTGTCGCACCAATCCCGAGAGTTCCATATTCAACAACATTGCACTTAACTCCGAAACGGGAAGTCCTGTCTTTTCGGCTATGCAATCGAGTGTAAGGCCGTCAGAGTTATCCGCCAATACCGCAAGCAGAGAGCGCTCCTTCTCATTCACCTCGCGAGGGGCATAATGCACCTTCTCGGACATAGCACCGGCAACCTTCCACCCAAGCGTATTCGCTATATCCCATGCCGAAGTTACAAGTTGTGCAACATTTGTCTTTATCAGATGATTTGTACCCTCCGACCGTGAATCGTTAATACGACCGGGCACCGCCATAATGGAGCGAGAATAAGAGTCTGCTGCATGCGCTGTTGATAGCGAGCCTCCATTAGCAGGCGACTCCACAACCAACAGGCCATCAGCCACACCCGCTATAATGCGGTTACGAGGGATATAGTAGGCTCCATTCTGCTTGGTATGCGAGCTCAACTCGGTAATAATTGCTCCACCATGCTCGACAATATCTTTTGCAAGGTTGCGATGTTGTGCCGGCGTTATATCGGGGAGTTTATTTGCCACCACCGCCACTGTTCTAACCCCTGCAGCCAATGCTGCGCGATGTGCCGCAGCATCGACACCAAATGCTAAACCGCTGACAACCACCAAATCCGGAAACATCTCCGCCAATTCGGGTATAAGATGTGCGCAAACACTCTCGCCATACGACGATATTCGTCTGGTGCCGACAACAGAGAGTATATGTTGCGACTGCAACGCCTTAATATCGCCATGCGAGTATATAATATGTGGTCTGTCAGGTATTTCGCGCAGAAATGTCGGATAGTCATCATCGCACGCTGGGGTGATATTTATGCCATTTTGCTCACAATATTGCAACTCTCGTTCCGCCTCCGCGTATCCCGTCTTACGCACAACGCGCTCAGCGATATCTTTGCGTAACTCGGCACACAAAAGCAGTTTGTACTCAGGCTGAGCATAAACCACCTCAGCGTTACCGTACAAATCCACAAGATGCGCCACACCTCGTGAGCCGAGGTCGGGTATAAAGGTCAAAGCGAGTTCGTCAAGCAACATATCCTCCACCGCAAAGTTAAATCCTCCTTACGCAGTGTAAAGGTAGTAAAAAATCTTGGTTTAACAAAAAAGAGAGGGAGAAGCAGAACTTCCCCCCTCAACTTCTATGATAGACTCTAATTATTTAGTCTGGAAGGTGTAGTACAATGTAGTTTCGAGTGTCTCGCCATACTTGTATTCAAGGGTAGCCTTAACTGCAACCTTGATTGGCTTAGCAGCAACGAACTTGTTAGTATAGTTGAATGTCAAGATGCCGGTACTTGGAGTAACCATAACCTTGCCAGCCTGCTCAGCAGGGAGATTCTCAACACTTACAATCTCAAACTTCATCTCTGCATTGTAGATAGCAACATCGTTAGGCTTAACACCGTTAGCAAAACCGTTAACATCATTACCTACTACCCAAGCGCCATTCTCGAAGAGGTCGAATCCTCGCTTATCCTTGATGCTCAACAACGACCATACACTTGCGCTGTACTCCTTAGCCTCTACAAGCTCAACAAATGTCAAGCTGTTACCTGCAGCATCAACCTCAGTCTTAGTGATGTGGTCTTCGAGTGGATTGAAGCCCTCAATGTGATAGTTAGCATAGATACCGTTCGAGAACTGAGTAGGCAACTCAATAACCTCACCGGCAACACCGGTAGCAAGTTTCAAGTGACCAGAGATATTTACAGACTTAACCTTGGTGTCGTAAGTAAACTCATACTTACCGGTCAATGGATTAACAGCAAGCAAGCTCGATGGAACATTTGCGTCCTCAATAGCGTACTCCAATGTAATACCAAGTGCTGCGAGAGCTGCGTTATCCATAGTCTCCTTAGTCTCGGTATTCTTCACGAGGAATGCATCATTCAATACGATGCTTGCCAACGAGAATGCAGATGCATTACGAGCAGCCTCATTTGAATAGGTGTACTCAGGAGTAATTGCCGACTTGTAAGGGTTCTCAAATACCCAAGTTGGAACATGCTCAAAGTCATAGGTGCGAATAGCCTTGTCGATAGTTACATTCTTGGTAATCTTGAACTGCTGTCCATACCAAGTAGTTACATCGTAAACATACTCTACGACATTAGGTGTAGCAGTCATATCGCTATACAAGTAAGTTGCGTGAGCCTTCAAACCATCAGCAGCAATATTCAACTTCGAGTCAGCATAAGCAACGCCCTTAACCTCATTCTTAACAACATACAAATCAGTAGTCTTGGTAACAAGGACCTCCTTCAAGTAGTCTGCCTCAGTCATTCCGCCAAGGTTAGCCTTAACGCCATCATACAATGCTGTGAGAGACTCAGCAACAGTTGCAAATTCGAGATTCTGTGCGATAGCAACAGTCTCGTCTGCGAGTTTCAACTCAACCACCTTACGAGCACGGTCAACAGTATTAACAGATGCGGTAACGGTTACTGTAATGTTTGGCAACTCGTATACAGCCTCAATAGCGTAAGTCTTACCCCAAGCAAAACCTGCAAGTTCGAGTGTTGGAGCGCTATTTGTACCACCGAATGTAGCGGTTACACCAGCAGCAACAGCACCACCCTCTTTAACTGTGATAGTTGCAGGTGCAGCAACAATCTGCTCCCACTTAGTATCAGTCGGAACGGTATTCTTCTCTACCTTAACAGCATCTAACGACAAGGTGCTACCTGTAACATCGCTCTCGGCGTCCTCTCCATATACCCAAACAATATCCTTAACAGAGAGTTCGATAGCTCGCTGAATCTTCACAATCTCAACTGTTGCAGATGCAGATGCCACCTCAACACCATCTACCGAGTAAGCGTAGGCGATTGTCTCCACCAAACCTACATCCTCTTTTACAACCTTATTTGTGAGATTTACAGCGGTATAGATATGATCGCCAGCCTTAGCCTTGGTCTCTACATTCTTGAATCGGTTTGCTTTCGAAGCATCGCTATAAGTGTAAGATGCGGCAGGAGATACAGAGATATCATAGCCCATACCTCGCATCTCTTCAAGAGAATACAACTCCGTACCTCCGCCGATCTTGAATTTAAGTTGGTGGCTCTTCAATATATCTTTTGCTGTCAAGTCCACATACTCAATTTTGTAAGCATTATTAGTTGCATCAACAACCTCAGCAGTGATAACTTTTGCGTCAGCCTCTTTTGCAGCGATAAGATTTACATAAGAAGATGCGATGTTAATCTCCTTCGTATCATCAACAACAAGCGATACTGCATAGTGTACCGTAGGGGCATCGCTATAAAATCCTGCTGCGAAATCACGAGCATTTGCATAGACATCTACCAAACCGGTAGTAGTGTTTGCTTCAACCTTAGCAACCTCCAATCTGTGCTGACCGGCACGGCTCTGCACCTCCTTGAAGAAGAACGACAAGAGCTTCTCTGCACCCTTAGCATTGAATGCCTTAGCGCACTCGGCAGGATATACCTGGAATGTAAGTTTGCTCTGTGCCTCAACAATCTTCGTACCTACCTTTGCATAGTTAATAGTAGCCATTCCGTCACTATACTCAGGAACAAAAACTACACTTTGGATACGATTAAGGAGTTCCTTAACCTGTCCCTCAACAGCAGCCAAACGCTTTTCGAGCGATTGGAGCGCAGTCGAAATCATCTCCTTAACCTTCTCGGTAATTTTGCCGTTGTTTGCCAAAGCGGCATCAATAGCGTCATTGATAGCCTTCTCGTAGTCTGCCTTTACCTTGTCAAGGTCAATCTTACCCAACTCGTCTTGCAACTCTTTGAGAGCAGCTGTGGTAGCATAGCCCTTCAAAGCCTCGCTAAAACTATCACCGAGCGTCTTGGTCAAATCAGTTTTAACCTGCTCAATAGCATCATTGAGTTCATCAATTGCAGCCTTTAACTCTGCATCTGTTGCATAGGTTTCGCCTAACTTTTGAAGGTTACCTTCGATTGCACCCACAGTTGATAAGAGCGATGCAATATCATCGGCATTATCCTTGGTTACACCCTTCAAATCCGAAATCTCGCCCGACAAACGAGTATCGAGATCCGAGATTTTCTTCTGTAAGTCGCTCTGTAAATTACCAATGCGCTCACCTAAACTCTGGTCTGCGCTCTTCAATCCATCAATACTTGACTGCAACTTCTGGTCAAAATCTGATAATGAAGAGACAGAACTCTGCAAAGCATCAATCTGCTCTTGAACCTCAGGAAGCGAAGCCTCCAAAACAGCCACACGGTCGGTCAATTCGTCAAATTCTGCACGCTTAACACAACCCGACAACAGTACCATTACTCCTCCCAGAAGCAATGGAATCATCTTAAATAAGTTTTTTCTCATAATTAAATTGATTTTGGGAATTAAAAATTGTTATACCTATATTTATTATATATGCCATTATCTCTATTTTACTGCTCCACCACTAATCATTCTAATCTGCAAAATAATTTCATTTGGTATCATATATGATACGCGCAGTGCAAATATAAATACAAAACTTTGTACTACCAAATTTTTTTTAATTTTTTTTTGTTTTATGATTGAGTATCAATATGTGTTAGCGGACATAACACGACGAATAAGAGAAATTCGTCGCTCAAAAAAGCTAACTGTACAAGAGGTTGCCTATCGATGCAACATCGAGCGTTCCAACCTAAGTCGTATCGAAGCCGGCAAGAGCAACATCACACTCAAAACATTGTGTTTGATTTGCAATGCTCTAAACATTAAACTTACAGATATTATCAAATAGTCGTCTGTAATAAGCTCTACCTAAACAACAATGAGGGGTATTTATATACTCCTCATTATTGTTTTAAGTTTGATTGTTGTTGCCTCAAAAACTCATTTTAAGGAGAAAAGTCCAACGCCGAAATCACTCAACTTGGATTTTTTGCTGTTTGGTGAGGGGATTTCAAGGCGGACAAGGCGACAAAAGCGCAGCATAGTAGAGCTATGTGAGCATTTTGAAGTCCGAAGTCCAACGCCGAAATCACCCACCAAACAGCAAAAAAGGGAGGCGGAATCTCACGACTCTACCTCCTCCCGAAAAAATGCTTATGAAAAATGGTTGGTTAGGGTTTTCAATTATTTTCTAAAACATTTTTATATTTGGTTTTTAGGGAATTTAGAGAGATTAGGGAGATTAGCGATTTTCGCTAAATTCACTAAATCTTCCCATCGTAAAAATTGCTTATGATAAGATTATTTTTGTGCGAAACAAGGGAGCGGAAGCGGAGCATAGTATGCCTATGTGAGCATTCCGCTCTCCGTAGATTCGTGCAAAAAGAACTTATCAGAATAATTTTTACTCCTCGTCAGTGTCAGTATAAGCCTTCAACAACTTATCCTGCACATCACTTGGCACCTGCTCGTATGAATCGAACTTCATGGTGTAAGTTGCAGCACCCGAAGTAAGTGACGAGAGTGTTGTCGAGTAACGATAAAGCTCTGCAAGTGGAACACGTGCGTTGAGCTTGTCGAATCCCTTATCAGACTCCATACCCATAATCATCGCGCGGCGGTTCTGCAAGTCGCTCATCACCGAACCCATATACTCGGTTGGGGTGAGAACCTCAACATTGTAGATAGGCTCCATAATCTTCGGACCTGCATTGCGGAACGCCTCCTTAAATGCGTTACGAGCAGCGAGCTTAAACGAGATTTCGTTAGAATCTACCGGGTGCATCTTACCATCGTAGATAACTACGCGGATATCACGAGCATACGAGCCTGTCAACGGACCCTCGTCCATCTTCTCCATTACACCCTTCAAGATAGCCGGCATAAAGCGTGCATCGATAGCACCACCGACAATCGAGCTGTAATATTGGAGTTTGCCGCCCCATTCGAGGTCATACTCCTCCTTGCCCTTGATATTTACGGTGATATCCTTGCCGTTTACCTTATACTTTGTAGGCTCCTCGATGCCCTCGTAGTATGGCTCGATAACCATGTGCACCTCACCAAACTGACCTGCACCACCCGACTGCTTCTTGTGGCGGTAGTCTGCCTGAGCGACCTTAGTAATAGTTTCACGATAAGGGATTTTCGGTGCGAAGAACTCCATATCGACCTTACTATCTGCCAAGATGCGGTTACGCAAGATATTGAGGTGGTGCTCACCCTGTCCCTGAATGATAGTCTGCTTCAACTCCTTCGAGTACTCAACCAAGATTGTAGGGTCCTCGAAGCGTGCATCAAGCAACAACTTACCGAGTTTCTCCTCGTCAGCCTGCACCTTCGCCTTGACGGCAGCACGGTAGCGTGGCTCAGGGAATACGATAGGCTCCAAAGTTACAGGAGCAGCAGGTGCCGACAAGGTGTCGTTTGTGCGCGTACCCTTCAACTTCACAGTGCAACCGATATCGCCTGCCGACAACTCGGTAACCTTGATACGATTCTTGCCCGCTACGGCGAAGAGTTGCGACAGCTTCTCCTTGTTGCCCGTACGCGAGTTCACCAACTCCATACCCTCGGTCAACTTACCACGAACTACACGGAAGTAGTTAATCTCGCCAATATGTCCCTCCATCTGCGACTTGAATACGAACAATGCCACAGGAGCGTTCTCGTCAGCCATAACCTCCGAGCCATCGGTTGCAGGGAATGCAGGGGCTACGGTTGGACCCGGTGCAACGTTGATGATGAACTCCATCAAACGCTTTGTACCGATATCCTTCTTGCCGCTTGCGCAGAATACAGGCATAGCCTTACGCTTTGCAACGCCAATCTTCAAGCCCGAACGGATATCATCTTGTGTCAAAGTACCCTTCTCGAAGTACAACTCCATCAAAGCGTCATCGTGCTCGGCAGCAGTCTCGATAAGTTCGAGGTTCAACGCCTTTGCCTTCTCCATTTCGCTCTCAGGAATCTCCAACTCCTCACGAGTACCGTTCTCATCGGTGAAGCGATACATCTTCATCATCAAAACATCGATGAACGAGTCGAAGCCTACGCCCTGATTTACCGGATACTGAACGATAACAGGCTTTACCGAAGCCTTATCCTTAATGGTTTCGAAAGTGCTCTCGAACGAAGCCTTCTCTGCATCGAGCTGATTTACTACGGCGATAAGCGGTTTATTCAAGATACGAGCATAACGGCCCTGAATAACGTTACCAACCTCCCAGCCGGTCTGTGCGTTTACGAGCATCACGCCCACGTCACCTACCTTAAATGCCGAGAAGAGGTTTCCGCAGAAGTCGTCCGAACCCGGACAATCGATAATGTTGAGCTTGCGGCCCATAAACTCTGTGAAGAGTGTAGTCGCATAAATCGAGCGCTTGTATTCGTGCTCGATATCGGTGTTGTCCGACAAAGTATTGTTATTTTCGATACTACCTCGGCGGTCGATAACCTTACCTTCGTAAGCCATAGCCTCTGCCAAGGTAGTTTTACCCGAGCCTGGGGCTCCAATCAGAACGATGTTCTTAATCTCTTTTGGTGAGTAATTTTTCATAGCAATTATAGTTTTAAGTGTTCTTTGTTATGTTGTCTAACTCTTTATAGGGATAATAGGGGTTATAAGGGCAATAGGGTTGCTATTCTTTACGATTAGCAAGACGCTCTCGTGTCAGTTTCTCGCGATAGCCTCCCTCTTTAAGAAATTTATTGTAATGATAGTTATAGTAGCGACGAATCAAAACATCAGCCTGATGAATCAATACAATAACCATATTTGCAACGACCTCATCGTTTCGAGTTTGAGCCAAAGATAAGAAGTAGTTGCCGTCATCGTGTTCTAAGCCGAGTTTGCGCATCGCTCCTACCTCTGCCGAATCAGACTCCCACAATCTCAAATTGCGCACACGAAGATAGTCCTCATAATCGGCGAGCAATTCCTGCAAACTTCCCTTCGCCACATAGAGCAACTTCAACATCATCTCCTTTGATGTTCCGCCTACTGCCATACCCTCCACTATATTCTGCTTGCCCGAACGGGCTGCTTGAACCATTTGGTCAATGGTACGGTCGCCACACCTGAGATACTTTCCACAGAAATAATAAGTCATATCGTAGATAACCTCTGCTTTACGATATCCTTTGAGTGTGTTATGTGGTCCAACACCTTTCATTATTACAAATATAACAATAGTATTGCTAATATGCAACTTTTTTTTATGTTTTTTATATGGGTTGTGGGGATTATAATCAGTTATCCCTATTATCCCTATTATCCCTATTATCCCTATTATCCCTATTATCCCTATTATCCCTATTATCCCTACACCTCTCCCCTATCGCACAAAAAAATGCCCGACCGCAATATTGCGATCGGGCAAATGATTTTCACTTTAAAACCCAAGGGGTATATTAGTCCTCTGGAGCTGGAGCTGGAGCTGCAGCCTGTACATGATTCAACTGCAAATCTGGAGTCACAATGTTCCACATATCATCCTCTGCATTTGTGTACTTGAAGCCAGGACGAACATAGTGATATGTCTTCGAAGCATCGAATGCATCAATCTTGAAGGTGATAGTACCAGCCTCGTTGTCAATTACAGGCTCGCCATCTACAACATTGTAGCTATCGTAGAGCGTAGTACCGTTCAACTTAAGCGATGCGCCCTCAACAGGGTTCTCAACCTTGAAGTAAAGAACTACTGTCGAGTTCTCCTCAACATCACGAACATAATAATCCTTATCATTCAAAACAAGACCACTCTTCTCAAGGTCCCAAGTAACAACAGGCATCTTGCTAATATCGATAGTAACCTTCTCCGAAGCAACTACATCAGTGAGAATCTGAGTTACATTCCACTGGGTATATGTCTGACCAGCGTAGTTTGTCATCTCCTTTGATGTCGCATCAACAGCCACTGCATATACATAGTAATCGTAACCGTACCATGCGTAGTTACCAACATTTGTCTTGATCAAGTAGTCGGTCAAATTACCCTTATGGAATATCTGCTCGTTCTTCTTACCCAAGAGTTGCTCAGCTTTCTCCATCCAATTAATATCCTCTGCATATTGGGTATAAGTCAAAGCATAAACTACATCTGCATTCGAAGACTCAACATCTACCAAGATACCATTAAACTGAGTACCCTTAACAGTAACCTTCAAAGTAGTAGCAGGCTCTGCTGTTGCATTCTTCTTCTGAAGAATAGTTACTTCAACCGGTCTTACGTAGTCGCCATACGAAACTGAGAGCTTTGCTTGACGAGCAACAGGAAGAGCATTCTCCTCATACTTAACGGTCAACTTATTGTCAGCCCAAGTTGCAGTTACCCATGCAGCACTCGACTCGATATAGAACTCTGTATCCTTAATTGGATTCTCCAACTTCCAGTCGATAACAACCTCTCCTGCTGCAGATGCAACAGTGTGGCTCAACTTCTCCGAATCAAAAGTTACCTTAGGGTAAGGCAAGAATGGAACCTCGTAAACGCTAATAGGTGTTACAAACTGAGCCGCAGTAGCGAATATCATATCCTCTTCTGTTACTGTCTCTGTAGGAACAAAACCTACTGCATAAACTGTAACCTTTCCCTCTGCGTCGTAACGTGTAGCAGTCTTAGCAACTCCGGCATCAGCCATATTGCCCTGATATACAAACCAATAATCAGGCTTTCCATAAAGCATATAGTTCGATGCCAAAAGTGACATATAGTTGTTTAACAACTCCTCCTTAGTCTCACCCATTACACCATACTGCTCAAGCTCCTGCGAAGTTACAGCCAAATAGAGCATTTCAGCATCTGATAGCGAAACTTGAACATCAGCCATTTGGCAAGTCAAAGTTGCCTCGTCAACTGAAAATGTAAACGAAGCCGCTTCTGATGGCATTTGACTAACAACCAGCTCTGCCGAGATGTTGTAATCATCACACATTACAAGAATTTTTCCGATTCGTTCTGCGGAATTAGGGTTGCCATCAACACGGAAGCGAAGCGTTGACTCTCCGGCATAACCACTTGTGGTAATGATTGTAATCCAACTATCAGAAGTGGATGCTGTCCAATAGTAGTCGGACGTTACTGTTACAGAACAGGTTCCTCCATTCTTCGAAACAGTGACCGATGACTCACTAAGTGTAATTGGTGTAAAAACAGGGGTTTCTGGTCCGACAGAATCCTCGTAACAGCTGGTAAATGCAACCACAACAAACAATAAAACAGGTAAAAATCTCTTCATAACCGATAAATATTTAAATGTTAATTATATTTTTTCGAAAAAATTCCTCCAAATATACAAAAATATATTTTTATCACCTCTACTTCACAAACAGATGCAACCCAAGCAGTGCAAGCACTATCCAATAGGCGATTGTTGCGTGATTATTTGGCAGGATACCAAGCACAAAGCTTAACAAAATTGCGACCGGAACAGCCATGATAGCGCAAACGGACAAATTGCATGCAGGAAGAAGCAACATCGTCAATGACAATAACGACACCCACACGAAGAGATAGAGTGCTCGGCGAACTCGTGAGAGCATAAACATCTTGTCGGGGCGCACCATCATATAGATTGCTCCCCACAACAATATCACAACAATAGCGATAACGATGATTATAGAGAGGTATGGAACACTCTCGACGTTCGACATTTGTGGCGACAGAAGTGCCGAATAGAGATTTTGCCAAAATTCGAAAATTGTACCACCCTTGTACCACACGATATACGAAGCTCCAAACATAGGCAACATATAGCCTGCAACCAAAAGTAACGCTTGACGCAACGAGAGTGCAAGGACAAAGATAGCGATTGGAATCACCGCAACAAACACCACGCTCGGAGGTATGATTAGCACCATTGTACCCAACAATAGAGCCGCAAAAAAGACAGAATCCTTCTCGCCCGCGCTATGCAGCGAGCGCAAGAGCAGATATAGCGCCATAGCAAAGCAGAGCGAGGCAGTGGCGGCACCGAGTATTCCAGGCGCAACAAAAACACCACAAGATAACGCTCCATAGAGAGGTATCGGCAAGGTACAATAGCCCTTATTCAGTCCTGAACGTGGCAGAATTTTTCCTTCAATAATTCCGCAACACAACAGGAGAAACATTGCAAAAATGAGCGATATCCTCCTACCACAAAACTCGCTATCCGCCAACTCCATCTCGAATGGAGCAACCGAATAACGCACCGCCGTAGCCACAAGTATCGCCACCAGCAGGAGTATTGCCATCAAGGCCGATTTTCCTGTTATTGCATTCAATTGCATAGCACAAAATTACTTTTTTTATCTTAAATATTGACAAAAAATATAACTTTGTAACAAAATTTATCGGAAATATGTTAAAGACATCTTTTCAGCACGAACTTTTGGAGGCCGGTTGTGACGAGGCAGGGCGAGGCTGTCTTGCCGGCTCGGTCTTTGCCGCAGCGGTAATTCTACCACCGGATTTCCACCACCCACTACTGAACGACTCGAAGCAGATGAGCGAAAAAAATCGTTACGCCCTGCGCGAAGTTATATGCAAAGAGGCGGTGGCGTGGGCAGTGCAGGAGGTGTCGGCCGAGCGCATCGACGAGATAAACATTCTGCACGCTTCGTTCGAAGGTATGTCGTTGGCTGTTCAGCAGTTACAGCCACAACCTGAGTTCCTTGCAATTGACGGAAATCGTTTCTACACGCAATTAAAATTACCATTTCAATGTATTGTAAAGGGTGATGGAAAATATGCCAATATCGCTGCAGCTTCGGTCCTTGCAAAGACCTTCCGCGATGATTATATGTTACGTCTTGACCAAGAATACCCGATGTATGGTTGGGCAAAAAATAAGGGGTATCCAACGCGTGAACATCGCCTTGCGGTACGCGAATTTGGACTCTCGCCATACCACCGCAAGAGCTTCAATCACGAAATCGATCAGCTCGAACTGTTTTAAGTTTTCCGCTTAAAACTCTGCTTTAATTTGCAATTACCAAGATTTATATCTACCTTTGCCAGGCGAAGATAAAGCAGCCCTCTCCTGTAAAACTCGGGGAGGGTAATTGCTTAATAATAACCATATTAGGAGAAGTTGGTGAACATTAAAAGCTAAACTATTAACTCATATCACCCCTATAAAACAGAAAAAACTGAAAAGCTATAAGACTATGAAGAAATTTTTACTTTTATTGACTTCTGTCTGCCTTTTTATGGTTAGCTGCCAGACCGACACAACCACCGACAACGCCATCGGTGTCGGAAATGGCGAGGAGGGTACTACTCTGGCTGTTTCGCTTGCTGAAACGCGCACCACTTTGGGCGGAAAGGTCGGTACAAGTTACCCCGTCTATTGGAGCGAAGGCGACCAACTCGTTGTTAATGGCTACCTCTCTGACGAGGTGCAAATCGACGAAGATAATCGAGCATCGGCACTTTTTACATTTAAAAAAGCCGAATTAAATCACCCATACTACATCACCTACCCATATTGTGCATCAACAACAGATTCGCAACCCGTTGTTGAGTTCCAAAGCGAACAAACCTACGCAGAGGGAACTTTCGCTGCGGGATATGCTCCGATGTGCGGTTATACGAAA
>JAGBCX010000065.1 GCA_017937805.1 Alistipes sp.
AACAGGTGTAGGTAAGCAGTTTACCAAGTGCATCAAGATGGTTAAGTCGGAGAAGACCGGTGCTTACATTTTCAAGGAGGCAGTTCTTCCAAACGACCAGGTAGCAGAGTTTATGAAATAGTAAAACCGCTACAATGTATTCGAGTTCGCTCGAAATACAAAAGGCTGATCCGTTTTCGGACAGCCTTTTGTGTTTTCACAGGAGGGGTGGTGGGGCAAGCGTATGAAAATTAAAAATTTTCCGTTTCCCGTTTAATTTCTGTATTCTTTTGGCGAAACACCGACAACCCTTTTGAAATATTTGCCAAAGACCGATTGCGAAGGGAAATTCATCGCATCGGCAATCTGTTGTATTGTCATTGTGGTGGATGAAAGCAGAGCCTTGCATTCGGTGATAACATACTCCTCGATGCAGAGCATCGCCGAGCGTCCCGACACCTCGCGCACAACCTGTGAAAGATATTTCGGTGTGATGCAGAGCGCAGAGGCGTAGAAGGTTAAATCGCGGTGTTGCTTGTAGTTTGTGCGCAGCAGCTCCAAAAAGTTTGTGTAGAGCTCCTTGCGTCGGTTGCGCCCCGCACCCTCCTCGCTTATGCCGTGTTGCTCGTAGGAGTAACCATAGAACATCGCCAGCGTGAGGTGTTTTGCAGCCTCTAACTTAAACTCCGTGCGAGGCGAGCGAACAAGATCGGCAAGCAGCGAGTAGTATCGCCCAAAGACATTTCCGCCATTCTCGATATTCATAACCGCCGTGTCGGCAACCTTTGAGTAGAGCGGATGGATATCGCCAATATTGGTAAATAACGCATTTGAAAAGTCGCGCGACATAGCGATGGTTTTGCAGTCGAAGTCGTGCGAGTGCTCCACTAGTTGCCCTATCTGGTCGTAGAGAATAATGGTCGTTGTCTGCGCTTGCAGCCGATACTCCTTCATATTTACCCTTATTCGCGCGCTTCCACCCAAGCATATCAGGGCGATTGTCATATCAATCTTGAATGGCTCATACTCGATGGCACTCTCTGCGTCGATATAGTCGGCATCGAGCAGAAAAATATCGTTCCCAAGTCGCATTTCGGGCGGTGTTAGCGACTCTATTTTGGATCTCCAATTATGATATTTCATTTTCGTAATTTTTACAAATATACCCAAAATTTGTGATAAACAGTATTGTTTTTCTCTTTTTTGTGGAGCTTTATACCAAAAATAGGGAGATTGTGGCGAATTGGGAGCGCAGATTGTGACTACCTTTGCACTATAAAATTATTGTTATCATGGCAGAGTATAAATTGAAAAGTAGTAAGATCGAGGAGAAGGTTGTCGGCACTTACAAGAAGATTGAAAATGGAGTAGTTGAGAGCTTTGAAGCTATGTGCGACGGCGTTCAGGATGGCTACAAAAATATCGAAAATACGGTAGTTGATAGCTACAAAAAGATCGAGAAAAAGTTTGTGGATACATTCCTCGAAGAGAAGTAAACGAAAAACTTTGGGCTAATGGTTAATAGCCAAATTCTCTCGCCTCTCGCCTATTTGAGGTAGAGTTCGCCTTGCCAAGCGTTGCGCTCGGTGAGGCGTTTTTCGAGCATATTCCAGAGGGTTTCGTTGCGTACCAATCCCCAATTACGGCCGTGGTGGTAGCGTGGCGGTGCTTCGCTGGCAAATCGCTCGACCACGATATCAGGGCGCAGGCGGCGCAAAATCTCGGTGAAAAGGTCGAGGTACTCCTCCAATTCCCAAAAGCGAAAACGCTCAGGGTGTTCGTCATATTCGCGCTCCATTGCGGTGCCGCGGAAGACCTGCAACTGATGAAATTTTATAGTTGTAAGGGGCAGGGCGTTAATGCATTCTACCTGCTCCAAAATCATCTTGTCGCTCTCGCCCGGCAACCCCAAAACAAAGTGCGCGCCAACCGCAATTCCTCGCTCGGCAGTCATCTCTACGGCACGACAAGCGCACTCGAAATCGTGTCCGCGATTTATCGCTTTTAAGGTGTCGTCGTAGGTCGATTCTACGCCGTATTCAATCGTTACATAATACTCCTTTGCCAGCTCGGCAAAGAAGTCCATAATCTCCTCGTTTACGCAGTCGGGACGAGTGCCTACAACCACGCCAACAACCTCAGGATGAGAGAGTGCTTCGAGGTAGCGTTCACGCAATACTTCGAGTGGTGCGTATGTGTTTGAAAATGATTGAAAATAAGCGAGATAGCGCGATGCTGTGCGATAGCGGCGACGATGAAATTCGATGCCCTCTTCAATCTGTTGTGTGATGCTTTTCGATGGCTGACAGTAGGAGGGAGTAAACGCCTCGTTATTGCAAAAAGTGCAACCCCCGAAGCCCACTTTTCCGTCCCGATTTGGGCAGGTAAAGCCGGCGTTTATTGCCACCTTCTGCACACGCTCGCCAAAGCGACGGCGGAAGTAGGCAGCATAGCTGTTGTATCGTCTTTCATCTCCCCAAGGGTACATACTCATCACTTTTTACGCTACAAAATTACTCATTTTTGACCATTTTGCCCATAATTTGTAGGAAAATATAGTAATAATTACTATATTTGCGGATAGTGAGCGCGTATGCGCAAACATAAAATGAATGACTATTATGGAAAAGAGTTTGGAGTTGAAGTACATCAAGGCGGAGCATATCGAGGATTTGCCGACTGCCGATCGTGAACTTGTTGCCGAGGCGCAAAAGGCTACCGAGTTGGCTTATGCAAAGTATTCGGGCTTCAAGGTTGGGGCTGCTGTGCGTCTGCGCAGTGGCAAGGTGCTGCATGCGGCAAACTCCGAGAGCGAGGTATTCCCTTCGGGGTTGTGTGCCGAGCGTTCGTTACTCTACTATGTTGAGGCGAACTACGCCGATGACCCTATCGAGGCGTTGGCTATCGCATCAAACCCTTCCGAGCGTGAGTGCTATCCTTGTGGTGGCTGTCGTCAGGTTATTCTCGATGTGGAACGCCGACAAGGCACGCCGATACGGGTCATTATGAGCGGTAACGGCACCGCTTCGGTGGTCGAAAGCGCGCAACT
>JAGBCX010000066.1 GCA_017937805.1 Alistipes sp.
AGGTGCTTTTTTCTTAGTGAGTAGTGAGTAACGAGTAGTGAGTAGTTGTTTTGGCTATTAGCTATTGGCTTTTTAGGAGTTTGTAGGAGCCGGGCTACGCCCTTGATAGGAGGCGCAATTCGAGGAATTGCTTGATAGGAGTCGTAGTCTGCGACTACTTGATAGGATAGTTTTTCAGGCGCAGTTCCTATTAAGCCAACTTGTTGGCTTTTCCTATCATAGGCAACGCCTATCTCCCATAAAGGAGCTTCGCTCCGCCTCCCATTCAGCACCGCAGGTGCGCCTCCTACAAAATAACAAACCCTCCGCAGAGTTTTTTTTTCTGCGGAGGGTGAAAAGCAACTTTTAACTTTGCACTTTTAACTTTTAACTAAAAATGCAGAGCATTTTAGAAGTCGTAGCCGACAATATAATTTGCGTAATCGCTCCAACCATCTGCAGTCTTATACGCATCTACTGATGAAGTTGGTACATATATAGCAGATAAATTTTTACATCCTTTAAAGGCATCAACTGCAAATGTTGGAGGAACAATAGCTTTGCTATATATTTTTTCAAGAGTCGAAGATGACTTAAATAATTCTTCACTTAAATTTTCAAACGATGCAGGTAAAGTAACAGAAGTTAGTCCGCAATCATAAAATAAAGCATACTTAGCGGATTTTACTCCTTCTGGTATTATATATTCCGTTAATCCATTTGGTGCAATGCCATAAAGAATATTATCTTTAATTACAGCCCTATTATCTGATGTGGTGTATTTACCATAAAATGCTAAAATGTTTCTTACTCCAATAAAAGGAGAAATAAGAGTTTCAACACTATCTGGTATTGTTATAGAAACAATATTCTTAAGATAACCAAAACAATGGTGATTTAATATTTTAACGCCATCCGCTATTGTAAACTCTCCTTGTATATCTCTTGACACCCAAATAAGATCATCGTTTACGATTACAGCTTGATTATCAGGCGTTGAAAATTTACCTAATATATACTCTAATCCACTATGGAAAAATGCTCGAGATTTTATTGAAGAAACGCTTTCAGGTATAGTTAATTGTTTTAATGAACTGCAACCATGAAAAGCCATAGATTTTATGGTTATTAAACTATTTGATAAGTAAATTTCCTCTAAATTATTACATGCTTGAAATGTATAATCCGATATTTCTGTTACCGAATTAGGTAAAATTATATGTCTTAATGTTTTACAGTGTTGAAATGCATACTTTCCAATTGTTGAAACAATACCATCAAATACTATTTTTCCAACCCCATTCTTATATGTGTTCGACACGATATTTGCGCCGAAGATATCAATACCCTCGCGGCTTGGTGTCAATGGCTGATTGTCGGTTGTGGTGTACCAAATTTCATCGGTAATCTCCTTCACCATCATTGGAATATACTCACTTGTAACAAAGTTATTTCCATCGCTGATTCCCAACGCAACACTTGCCTCTTGTGTGCCTGCAAAGAACTCCTCCGATAGATTCTCGCCCGATGCGGTAACGGTGATAATACCATTTTCTGTGTTCGACTCAAACGATACAATCGGCATATAAACAAATGATACCGCACGTGTTTCGGTATAAACAGCTTTAACGCTTACAGCATCTTGCCAAACCTTTGCTAACTCCACAACTGCATCTTTGGGCGACACCTCAAAAACAAGAGTAGCCTCGCTCGACTCTTTTGTTCCAACATATTTCATGGTTGCCTTGCCATCAGAGTAGGTCGGTACATACGACACCGACTGAATACGAGCCAATAGATATTCTACCTTGTCTTCAACAGCCTTTAAGCGTGCTTCAAGGTCTGCAATTTTGTCGGTTAGAGATTTAACCTCTGCGTTAATTTTTGCAGTCAGTTCCTCGCCCAACGTGCTTGTCGAATTTTGCAATGCGTTGAGTTGTGCAACAATAGCATTGTACTGTTCAACAGTAGCATACGCCGCCGCAGCCTCACTCTTTGCATTTGCAATTTGGGTATCAACATAGTTTTGCAAATCGTTGATTGATTTTTCGAGTGCCGAATCTTTTTTCTTCAAATCGGCAATCTCGGTAGCAGTTGCCTTATCGCTCTTTTCGAGTTTTGCAATCTGCTCTTTGATAGCCTCATCGGTCGCTTTGAGCGATGCGAGTTGGGTGTTAATACTCTCAATCTGCTCCTCAATAGAAGGCACAGATTGCTCTAACGCATCGAGGCGTTCATCAATCGCATTGATGTCGTCTGTATAATCAACACAGCTAACAAGTAATGCAATTAGTGAAAAAAGAAGAAATTTCTTCATAGTTATAAACGTTTTGTTTGCCCACCAACCCCGAATGTGCAATTAATATAAAAAAGAAAGCGTGGGATTGAAGACTTATTTTAGGAAATCAGGTTCTGGAATACCTTCGAGATAAAATAAGCAACAAACTCACGCCTATACCCCATTATAGGGTAAGACGCAAGAAGATGTCTGCTCATTCTCTCTCTTGAATTTTCCAGATTCGATTTCCGAGAATAAACTTACACTTTCTGCGTAATTATGTATCGCAAATTTAGAAATTTATTTTCAAAATCACAATAATTCTCAATTCTCAATTCTTAATTTTTAATTTTAATTCGTATTTTTGCACGCAAAAATATGAACGAAGATGCATAAGAGCGGTTTTGTAAATATTATCGGTAATCCGAATGTCGGCAAATCGACACTGATGAATGCCCTTGTGGGCGAGAAGTTGTCTATCATTACATCGAAGGCGCAGACCACACGCCATCGTATTATGGGTATCGTAAATGGCGATGATTTCCAAATCGTCTATTCCGATACGCCCGGAATCTTGAAGCCTGCATACAAGTTGCAGGAGTCGATGATGAACTTTGTGCGTGGCGCAGTGAGCGATGCCGATGTGATTCTCTATGTTACCGATACGGTCGAGGAGCAGAGCGAGCGCAATGCCGATATTATCGAGAAGATTGCCGTAAGCGCAATACCGACAATCGTGGTTATCAACAAGATAGACCTTACCACGCAGGAGAAGCTCGAAAAAATCGTTGCCGAGTGGCTCGAGCGTTTGCCCGAGGCAGTTATCGTTCCGGCATCGGCAAAGGAGCAGTTCAATATCGAGGCTATCTTTGGCGCAATTTTGGAGCAACTGCCCGAGGGTGAGCCGTACTATCCGAAGGATACTCTGACCGACAAAACGCTGCGTTTCTTCGCATCGGAGATTATCCGTGAAAAGATTTTAACAAATTACGACAAGGAGATACCCTACTGTTGTGAGATTGAGATTGACTCCTACAAGGAGGAGCCGACAATCGACCGCATATCGGCTACTATATATGTTGCACGCAACTCGCAGAAGGGCATTGTAATCGGTCACAAGGGCGAACGACTAAAAAAAGTTGGTCAGCAGGCTCGTGCCGATATCGAGGCGTTCCTCGGCAAAAAGGTCTTCCTGCAACTCTTTGTTAAGGTAAATGACGATTGGCGCAATAATGACCGCCAACTCTCTCGTTTTGGGTACAATGACAACTAAACTGAAAACGGAAAGCAGAAAACTGAAAACTTTTTCTATGCGTAAAGCGGTAATTGCGATATTGTTTGTGTTGTTCGCCACAACTTCGGTTGTGGCGCAGTACAATCGTGACTACTTCTTCTATATCGGTCGCCGTCAGATGATGGATAACGACTTCAAGGAGGCGATACGCACGCTGAATGTGTTATTGCGCTTTGACGAAGAGGCCTACGAGGGTTATTTCCTGCGAGGAATTGCCAAGTACAACCTTGACGATTTGCTCGGTGCCGAGGCGGATTTCACGGAGGCGATAGAGAAAAACCCCGTATTCACAACCGCCTTTACATACCGCGCCATAACTCGCTCTCGTTTAGGAAATTATGACGATGCACTTTCGGATTTCCGCGAGGCGATAGAGTTGCGCCCCGACCTCCCAAATCCCTACTATTCACGAGGTGTTACCCGCCTATTGAATCAGCAGTTCAAGGAGGCTATCGAGGATTTTGACAACTTTATTCGTTACGAAAAGAAGGTTGCCGATGCCTATATAAATCGCGGTGTTTGCCACCTCTACCTCAAAGATACCGTGCGAGCATACGCCGATTTTGACCTCGGTATTCGCACCAATCGCGAGAGTCCGTTGGGCTATAACCGCCGAGGTGTGTTGCTCCTCCAACAAAACCGCTTCGAGGAGGCTGAAAAAGATTTCGATATGGCCGTTAAGTGCGATTCGATGTTGGCAATGTCCTTCTTCAATCGTGCTTTGGTCTATAACGAAACCAACCGCCCGATGCAGTCTTTGTCCGACCTCGACCGAGTAATTCAGCTCGACTCGACAAGTTCGATTACATACTTCAATCGTGCTATAATTCGCAGTCGCATAGGCGATTACAACCGAGCACTTGAAGATTACAACAAGGTTGCACAGTATTCGCCCGACAATGTTTTGGTCTATTACAATCGCGCACTACTCTATCAGCAACTTGGAGAGATTGAACGAGCAAAGAGCGACTACACCAAGGCGATAGAGCTTTACCCCGACTTTGCAAATGCCTATCTTGGTCGTAGCTATCTACGCCACCTACTGCGTGACTACAAAGGCGCGCGTAGCGATAAACAGATTGCTGAGCGCAAAATTGCGGAGTATAAATCGCGCTTGAACGACACAACATATTCGATTTATGCCGACACAACACGTCGTTTCGACAAGTTGTTGTCGTTCGAGAGTAAGTTGGCTGGCTCATCATTCGAGCGCATCACTTCGCGCCGTACAAATGATGAGAAGATGGCGTTATTGCCACTCTTCAAGTTCACATTTACGCAGGACTCGACCGAGCAGACCGCCACTGCAAGCAAGTTCCACTCGCAACGAGCCGAAGACTTTATCAAGCAACTCGATAACCCTCTGCTTGCTATTTCGTGCCGAGAGAGCAGTATTGCACCCGACTCGCTTGTGGCTATAAATCGCCGATTGAAACATAGTGTAACAGCCGATGCCGCAACATTTGGGCAACTGTTCCAACTCGCCATTTCAGAGTCGTTGGTTAAGCAATATACAAACGCTGTAAATACCTATACAGCAGCCATTCAGGCTTCGCCAACTAATCCGTTTGTTTACCTCAATCGTGCCGCTACACAAGCGAAGATGATTGACTTTATCTCCTCGATTGACAACGCCTACCAGCGAATTTCGATTGAGTCGGACCCTGCTCGTCAGTTACACAATCGCCCTACGCGCACATACAACTACGATGAGGCGATAGCCGACTTGACAAAGGCGATAAAACTCCATTCGGGCTTTGCCTACGCCTACTACAACCGCGCAAACCTCCTCGCTCTGTCGGGTAAGCTGCCGGAGGCATACGATGATTACACAAAGGCCATCGAATTAAACCCTCACTTTGCCGAAGCGTACTACAACCGAGGCTTGATACAGATTTATATGAAAGATACCCGCAAGGGTTGTCTTGATATCTCGAAAGCAGGCGAATTAGGCATTGAGGAGGCGTATGAGGTGTTAAAAAACTATGCTAAACAGTAGAAAACACATTAAACTTAAATAATTAAACCTAAAATCCGCAACTATCATCCAATACACGATTAAGGGTAGATTTATGAGTCGTTAGTAGCAGCTTTCAGTAAAAAGCAACAGCACAACATCAATATGTAGCCACCATCCCCTTACCCCACGATGCGACTTGAGG
>JAGBCX010000067.1 GCA_017937805.1 Alistipes sp.
CGCAATGCTGTGAACTGCACCTCTTGTGCAGTCGTTGCATCGTGTGCCACAAATACCCCCCCCCATTACTCAATGTCCTAATAGTCAAATAGTTAGAGGATATACACCATTTTATAGTTGGCGTTATGGCTTGTCGTGAGCCGTAACGCCCTTTTTGTGCTTACATATCAATAAACATAACAATTAAAAAAAACAGAGTAATTATGAAGACATTTAGAATGATTGGAATGGCCCTCGTGGCTGTGGTGCTCGGCTTTGCGATGAGCAGTTGTGAAAAGGACGATGATGTGGACGTGGACCCATATAAGGACTATCCGCAGCTGATTGTGGGTAAGTGGTTTAATTTTACTCCGGAAGCAAGTATGTTCCTGAATTATCAAGCAGATAATACCTATAATATGGTAGGTTGGGATAAAGAATTTGGTTGGTTGGAAATGTCCGGCACCTATCGTTTGGAAGGTAATAAACTTACAGAATCATATACCTGGACTGATGGTTCACAACTTCAAACGCCTCAACTAATTGAAATAAAAGATGATAGGCTGGTATTTCTATCTAATTTAGATATGCCTGAAGTTGGTGAAAAAATCAACTACCGCGTACAGAGCTCTTTTGACATTAAGGGAAATTATTCTTATTTGAATGCTTTGGCAAGAGTCGTTCCTGCCGAAGGCAAGACCGCACTTCAGTTGCCTGAAGGTGTTCTTTTCCAGGGTCAGAACTATATCCCAGTAGATGCAATGCATGGTGACCGCATTATCGATGTGATGAAGAAGTTCTTTGCTGATGCTACTTTCACAGCTGATGGAAAACTTAACCACACACTCGATGGTGAGGAAAAGGTAAAGAACTACACCCTGAATGGCAACAACCTTGTCTTCAACCTCTACGAAGGCAGCGATACTTATAAGGTAAATGCTACCTCATTCCCTGATGAAGACGGCGACCGCCTCTTCATCATCATTCCGAAGCAGGCAGCATGGCTTGGTGGTATGGTGGACCTTATAGAGAAAGAGAACGAGGGTTTGAAACTCGATGCTGCGCAGATTGCCGCATTGGAGAAGGAGTTTATGGAGACCTTCGAGACTTTCACTGTGATTCTGAGTTTGAGCAAGAAGTAAGAGAATAGTCTATACACAAAAATTGGTGCGTGTAGGGAACGATGTAGTCCCGTCACGCACCAATTTGTTATATTCATACCGCATCAGCGGAAAATGTTTGCGTTCAGCGTTTTACTCTCAAAATTACTATGCGCTTTTTACTTGCAGAAAAATGGACTTAATCACAATATCCGTGTAGTCTTATATATAGTATTTCGCAATTTTTGCAAAAACAAACACTGAAAATCAATCAGTTAAAAATTAAAAGACCTATCCGCAAGGACACACTCTTTATCGTTTTCCGTTTTCACCTTTCCGTTTTCCGTTATTTCTGTGGTGGATAGTCGATTGTGTAGTGGAGTCCTACCGACTCCTTGCATTCGCGAGCCTGTTTGATTGTAAGGTATGCCACAGCAATCATATTGCGCAACTCGCACAGTTCGCGACACGGCTTTGTGCGGTTGTACAACTCCTCGGTCTCCTGCCAAATTACCGCCAAGCGCTTCAAGGCGCGGTCAAGACGTAAATTCGAGCGCACAATGCCAACGTAGTTCGACATTATCGAGCGCAACTCTTTTCTATCCTGCATTACGAGGACCATCTCCTCCGCCTCGGCGGTACCCTCGAAGTCCCAATCGGGAATACCCTCCTGAAAATCGACCTTATCCAACTTTTCGAGTGCGTGGTGTGCGGCAATATCCGAATAGACAAACGCCTCGGTGAGCGAGTTTGAAGCCAAGCGGTTTGCGCCGTGCAAACCCGTGCAACTGCTCTCTCCCAAAACATAGAGGCGGCGAATTGAACTCTCGCCATTGTAATCCACCTTCACGCCGCCACAGCAGTAGTGCGCCGCAGGGCATACAGGAATCATATCCTTAGTAATATCGATGCCGATAGACAAGCACTTTTCGTAGATGTTAGGGAAGTGGTGCTTAGTCTCCTCGGCAGGCATGTGGGTAACATCGAGATAGACAAACTCCTCACCGCGAATCTTCAACTCGTGGTCAATCGAACGAGCAACAACATCGCGCGGAGCCAACGACTTCATCGGGTGGTACTTGTGCATAAACTCCTTGCCGTTTTGCAGGCGGAGAACTGCACCATAACCACGCATCGCCTCGGTAATAAGGAATGAAGGTCGCTCGCCCGGGTGATACAAAGCTGTCGGGTGGAACTGAATAAACTGCATATTCTCGGTCACTGCCTTCGCACGGTGGCACATCGCAATACCATCGCCCGTAGCAACATGCGGATTTGTCGTGGTATTATAGATGTTTCCGCAACCTCCCGCAGCCACAACGGTAAACTTTGCGAGGGCAGTAAAAATCTCGTTTGTTTCGGTATTGAGAATGTATGCTCCGAAGCATGCCAAGCCACGCGTATGACGGGTTACAATCTCGCCGAGGTGGTGCTGAGTGAGCAAATCCACAGCAAAGTGATGTTCCAAAATTGTGATATTCGGGTGGTTGCGCACCTGCTCGATAAGGGCGCGTTCAATCTCTGCACCCGTGAGGTCCTGATAGTGGAGAATACGATGTTCGGAGTGTCCTCCCTCGCGGTGAAGGTCGAAGCCACCATCTTCGCGGCGGTCAAAACGTGTACCCCAACGAATCAAATCCTCTGCCGAGCGAGGGGCATTTCGCACAACCAGCTCCACGGCCTTTCTATCGCACTTGCCTGCACCACAGACAAGCGTATCTTCGATATGTTTCTCGAATGTGTCGGGAGCATAGGTTACAGAGCAGATACCGCCCTGTGCATAGTTGGTGTTACACTCGTTGAGTTCGCCCTTAGTAACAACCGTTACCGTGGCATTGTCGGCTACTTTGAGCGCAAAGCTCAATCCTGCCGAACCTGAGCCGATAACCAGAAAATCACTTTTCATTTTATGTGATAGTTTATTTGCGATGCAAAGATAAGAAAAATTTTAGTTTTCCGTTCTCCGTTTTCCGCTTTCCGCTTCGAGCAGTCGTTCAACTGCTCGTTTCCCCTCCTCTCCGAGCGAGATGGTGTAGTCGTTTACAAAGAGTGCAATATGCTTTTCGATTACATCGTCTTCCAACTCTTGGGCGTGTTGTTTCACAAAATCACGCGATAAAAGCGGATTTTCAAAGGCAAAACGAACACTTTTCGAGAGTAGCTTATCGAATTTCGATATTATATTTTCATCGATTTCTCGTTTAACGATAATAGCTCCGAGAGGCAGAGGTAAGTTTGTTTCTGCTTCCCACAACTTTCCGAGGTCGGCAACGAGTTCGAGGTTGCGCCTTTCGTAGACAAAACGACCTTCGTGAATCAACACTCCTGCGTCAACATCGCCTCGTTCCACCGCCTCTGCAATCTCCGAAAAGAGCATCTGTCGCACCTCCTTCACATCGGGGAAATAGCGCATCAATAGCGCATTTGCCGTAGTATTTTTGCCGGGCGAGGCTACGGTGCGGATTTTGTCCGTTTCGCCCTTGCGGCGCACCAAGAGTTGTCCATTGCCACGACCAAGTGCCGAGCCACTATCGAGCAGGCGATACTTGTCGGCCACAAGCGGATAGACCGCATAACTAATCTTTGAAATATCCGGCTCGCCACGCAACACACCTTCATTCAGTTCTTCTATATCGTGATACTCTACCGCAAGGTCGAAGTCGTGTTCGATACGATGATTGATAATTGCATCGAAGGCGAAGGTATCATTCGGGCATGGCGAGATATGGAGCGATAGTTTTTTCATCAGATATTCTCCAGGTCGAGGTCTAAAATTGTATTTGTGATATTTTCGAGTGCGAGTTCTACGTTCCAATCTTTGCGTTCCTCGCCAACATAGTTCGATATGGCACGAATCTCGCCACAGCGCACTCCCTCGGCTTGTGCAAGGGCAAATAGTGCCGCACCCTCCATATTTTCAATATCCGCGCCATCGGCCGCCATTGCGCAGTGCGATACGGTATTGCTACGCACCATAAGAAGCCCCTCAACCACCATTGTTGCGGAGTATGTGCGGTCGTACCCCGTTGAGAGGTAGGCAAATCGCTCCTCCGTAACGGCTACCACATCGCCCTTTTTGAGGGTGTGGTCGTACGCACCTGCAATGCCGCAAAGCAATAACGGCTTGCGCTCGGTGCGGAGAATACGCGCCACCTCGGTAGCTGTCTCAACAGCCCCGATACCGCAGATGCGGATATCGAGGTCTGGGCGCAACGCCCTCAAACGAGAGGCCTCCACCTCAGTCGGAAAAAGAAAAATCATAACGCCCCTAACGACTCTAATTACTCTACTTACCAACTACCGCTTCCAGATCCTCGACTGTCGATGGTATATATTTGTCGCCAATAACGCGACCACCCTCATTGGTTACAACAATATCGTCTTCAATGCGGATACCGCCAAAGTCGCGATACTCGTTCAGGAGGTCGTAATTTACAATACCCTTATACAACCCCTCTGCCTTCGACTTGTCAATCAAAGCAGGGATAAAGTAGATACCCGGCTCGTTGCTCATAACAGTACCCTCGCGCAACTTCCAAGCGGCACGATAGACACAAGTGCCCGAAGCAATAGCGCGCTCCTTCATCTTCGAGAAGTCGTAACTACGCTCGCCCATAGCCTCGCAGTCGTGAACGTCCATACCCAAACCGTGCGAGAGTCCATGAGGCATAAAGAGATACATCGCTCCCGCCTCGACAGCGTCTTGTGGTGCGCCCGAAATCAAGCCCACATCATGCAAACCCTCCGCCAACGAGAGCAGAGCCTTCTTGTGCACCTCCTCCATATACATCGCACCCGTTTTCATATTTTTCGGAGCTTCATCGTGCGCACGAAGGACTATTTCATAAATATCCTTTTGCTTCTGAGTGAATTTGCCCGAAACAGGGTATGTACGGGTATGGTCGGAGCAGTAGTTCTCAACCGACTCTGCACCAGCATCAACCAACAACAAGCGACCATTTTCGAGTACGCCATCGCAGTTGAGATTATGCAGAGTTTCGCCGTGTTGCGACACGATGCTCGGGAACGATACGCCAAGACCTTGTGCCTTTGCGACACCCTCCATTGCTCCTGCAATCTCGCGCTCAACAACCCCCGCCTTACACATCTTCATAGCAGTAGTGTGCATAGCGTAACCGAGTTGGAAAGCACGCTCCAACGCCTCAATCTCCTCGGCAGACTTCACCTCTCGCATTTCAGCCACAGCAAACATCAAATCGACCGATTTGTGGTTGTACAACTCCGAAATCGGCAAACCCAAAAGGCGCGAGAGTTCGATTTTGCTCTCGCCACGATATGGTGGCAAGTAGTGAATCTTGCGTCCCTGCTTCATTGCAGTAGCGATAACGCTATCAAGGGCCTTCAAAGGTTGGCAATTTGACACACCCACCTCAGCACCCAACTCTACAAGGCATGGCTGTGGGCCTGTCCAGATGATATCCTCAACGGTAAAGTCATCGCCAAAGAGCATCTCCTCGCCCGACTCGGCATCAATCACAGCCATCAAGGTCGGCAAATTCAGGCCGAAGTAGTAGAGGAAGGTCGAATCCTGACGGAAATAGTAGGCGTTATTCGGATAGTTATTTGGCGAAAAGGTGTTTCCCGGTATCAAAATCAATCCGTTGCCAATTCGCTTGCGCAACTCTGCGCGTCTTTGTTTGTAGGTATCTGCGCTAAACATATATATAATTTTAATAAGTCAATTTAACATATCCGCTGACAGGGATAGTTGCTCGTTGTAGTCCTGCAACAAGTTTATCGCCTGCAACAACATTGCCGTAGGTGTCGTAGTACTCTACCTTGCGAGGTGCTTTCTGCAACTCCACAACAGGCTTCTCGGCTCCCGTAGCGTTGATGATATAGATGTCGCGATCGGGCTTACCCGAAGTAACAACCACACCCTCCTGATAAACGGTAATAATGCGCTCTTTCTTGCTCTCCGCCTCCAAAATCGGGAAGCAGTTTTCGGGGTGATAAGGGCGAAAATCGCTATGGAGTAGTGTCTGGCGGTGCTTCTGCGAGAAATCGATCCAATGCTTCACCATATCGAACTGTCCTTTTGGAATATCGCGCAACATAACCGAGTATTGCACCACACCATACAGAGCCGAGAGGATATGACGAGCCGCAGACTCCGGCTTCTCGTTGATATTCCACTCCAACATATCGGCGTGAACTGCCGTTGTGCCACTTGTCAAACGAAGGTTGGCAATGCGCAGACGGTTACACTGCATATCGCCCGGACAATCTCTTGCTCGCAACATATTTCCATATTGGCGAATGGCAGGGCCGATATAGTTCTGACGAAACTCTATCAGAATTTCGGGTTTGATGGCTTGCAGTCGTTTGGCTACATCTATCATCAACACATCAACCGCCTCCGGCACACTCTTGATATCACGACCTGCATAACCCTCTGCTATAGCAGGGTCCGTACCCTTAATTGTAAACGAGTCGATAAAATCGAGTTTGAAACCGTCTAAATTCCACTCTCGCAAAGCCCTCTCGTAGGTCGAACATATATACTCTCTTACCTCCGGAAAACGAGGGTCCAAGACTCCCACATTTTTACTACGCATATAGAGAAATTTACCCTCAAAACGACTATATGCATCACTGTATCGACCAATAAACGGCACCGAGTACCACACCATATACTTCATACCCATATCCTGCACGCGCTTCACATGTGCAGCCATATCTTTGATGCGAACAGGGGCAACTCTCCAATCTCCACAATAGTCGTAACCTCGATTGTTATCAGCGGTCTGCCAACCATCATCAACGATAATGGTCTTCATACCCAACTTCACAGCCTCGCTACACTCCGCCTCAATCTCCTTGTCGGTAATCTGTTGATGGAACTGGTACCAAGTAGAGTACAAAGGTTCGAATGCGGCATCGGGCACTCGGCATATCTCGAAATTGTTGTGCGCCTCTATCCACGACATTCCGCCACGCACGGCATCTGCCCAAAACTGATCTCGCTTGTCAATCAGAATCGTGACCTTGTAGTGCGATATCGGAGCCTCCTCCTCTACAAAGAATTTGAGTATTCCCTGCAACATAGCCTCCTCCTCTCGAAAGCCAATCTGCGCCACAACCTTGCGCTTTGCCTCGCTTATCGCAATGGTCATACGATTGCGGTTATTGGTGTTCAAGAAGGTATAGAGAGGTATATCCTGCGCCAACGATGATGTATATTTGGACTTCCACTCCGGAAACAACTTTGCTCTATCGATATTACTCGAATGCCACAAGTGGTGTGCATCGAGTTGCGGGGTAAACATCGCTACATCGAAACGAGGCGGTGTCATCGGCTTATCGGCAACCAACTCAATGGTAATCTCCTCTGTTTCGCCCTTTGATTCGACTTTGGCGTCAACCTTCCAAACGCTACCCTTGCCCGAAATAGTTACATCTCCAACCAATTTCGACTTTACAACGGTGCTGAACGCCATAGCGTTTGCCGAAAGCAGCACAGCACAAAGAATGAGAGTTAGCTTCTTCATTTGTTATAATTTTTAGGTTATCCTTAATTCCGCAACACTTTGATTTAACTTTATTTATAAGTTCCTGAGCAACAAAAAGTTGCTCAGGATTTTGCCATGTCAGATTTTTCACTTATCTTAGTGTTGCAAATCAAAACAAGCGTAAATCGTAACAAG
>JAGBCX010000005.1 GCA_017937805.1 Alistipes sp.
ACAACAAAGGTCGGTAGAAAAAAATCTACCGACCTTTGTTGTGATAAAGCACAGATACTACTCTTTAATTTTCAGAGGTGTAATGCTCTTATAGACAAACTCCTCATAAGCGAAGGCCTGCATAGCGACAAACTTACTACGAGGCGAGTGATAACACACCACCGAGATACCGGCAATATCGCTCTCTTCAACTCCATCGAGTGCCAATTTGTCGCACGCTTCGGCTGCCTTCACAACGCTATCACGCTGAGCGCGGTCAAACGAATATTGACGGCGCACAAGAAAGCACTTGTCGCCTGTATGATATGGCTCACCTCCGCCAAAGATGGCTACACCACATAGCGCAACACCCACAAGCGACACACAACCTCCGACCAAAACAAGTGCCGATTTGAGATTGTTGGCATCGGAGCCATTTTCAATAAAACAGTTCACTACAAGCAATGCAACACCTGCCAAAAGCACCAAGACAGGTACAATAGCACTCTTACGGCGCTCTACAACAACGCCGTTAGATGAGGCATAGAGTGCCTCATTAAAATCTTTTATATCCATTTGTTTTCTATATGTTATGTTAGTTACTTTTTTTCTATTTATGATTGCGAATTATTGAGATAGGCAACAATCATAGTCGTAACCGACATAGCGTATAGAGATAGAAATCCACAGCCCTGGCGCAAGTGCCAAGACGATGAATAAAACGTGTTACAAGATAGTTTGATGTGATTATCGAACGCCCTACAACCGCAATATGAAGCGTTCGGTTTTGTTGGTATCGAAGGGAGTTGTTTATGGTTGTTGGCACAACAGGAAGCACAACCGAAGAGGTACGCTCCGCATCTATATTATAGCGATGATTGCAGAGGAGTTGTTCGTGATGCAAATCCATCACTTCGTACTCTGACGAGGTTGCCTGTGGCAGAATATCAATCTGCTCGGAAGCAAATATTCCAAGTACAAACAACAATATTGCAATCAATTTGTGCATCTTATTTATTCGCTTTCTCAGCCCGAAGAGCCAAATATTTCACCAAATAGACAAATCCGATTGTAAGTATGAGATTAAGCACCAATGTCAAAATCGAGATAAGAAGTATAGGTCCTCCGATATTGTAGCCAAGTGCTATAAATATAACACCTGCTCCCACCTCGCCACGAGTGAACATTCCCACCGATAAGGCCAATCGTTCGGTCAGAGAGTGGTCGCGATAGAAGAGCATAGGCACGAGTTTTCCTATATTCGAAAGGAGCGACACCAAAACAACATGTATTGCCAACTCGCCATACGACATCATCGGTATAGAGCCGATAACACTCGTAGTGTCGCCTTGCGCATCGCCTGCATTGATAAGAGGCATACTCATACCGACAAGAAGCATAAAGAGCAACGAAATAGCGGTCGAAACACGCTCCTCCTGCTTACCTCCCACATGGCGATTTTTAATCACCATACCTACAACAAAGGCGGGCAGAAGCACCTCGATATGGATACTTCCTTCAACTCCGAAGAAATGCTCGGTAACGACATAGACCGCAAGAGTCAGTCCATAGGTAAGAATTGCATACGAGAGTATCGACTTCCAACCTTGCGGAATATCAAAACGCGACATATACTTCCAACCAATCCACAGCAACAGGCAAACCACAAACAAGACAGCGCCCATCTGCCACTTCATACCAATCATTGCTACCTGCAACGGAATCATCAACAGAATAGTATCGAGGTCATCGAAGATGGCAAGAACTTGGATTTTCTGGTAAATCCAACTCTTTTGCAGACTTAAGGCCGCCAACATAGCAAACAATATGCCTGCCGAAGTAGGAGCCGCATAACGGCTCAGCAGAAGTGTCTCCTTCCACACATCGCCATCGCCCCACATAGACGATGGAAGCAAAACGTAGATATAGTACAAGGCTATAAGCAACCACGGCACTGCTGCTGCAAACATCGCTACAAAGTAGTCCTTGGCATAGCCTCGAACATTCGCCTTGTCAATTTCGAACTCTCGGCCTACATTTATCATAATAAATGCAAGGCATACACCGAGCAGAATACCTATACCCTCACGAAAGAGATTATAGTATTCACCTAACTGCGCCGGCAGCATCTGCGACAGCACAAGTCCGACCATCAACATCAGCGAGAAGGAGATAACCTTCTTCATAAAGATAGGAGTTAGGAGTTAATTCTTTTTTCTCTTAAAAAAGAGATGGAGAGTTGAGAAGCCCAACTCTCCACTTCTCTACTTGTTATCAATATTACAACGCTTCAACTGTAAGAGTCTGCGAGATATTTGCAGATGAGTTACCGATGTGGAGTGTGTAAGTACCCTTATTAACCTCCCAAGCGTGAGTCTTATCGTTCCAGAAAGCCAAATCCGAGTGCTTCAACTCAAAAGTAACGGTTGTGCTTGCACCTGCTTCGAGGTGTACCTTCTTAAACGCCTTCAACTCCTTCTTTGGACGGAGTACGGTTGGGTTGTTCTCCTGAACATACAACTGAACAACCTCGGCACCGGCCATCTTGCCTGTGTTAGCCAATTGAACTGTAACCTTCAAAGGCTTCTCTGCCGAAATCTGCTTAGCAGCCTTAGCCTTATCCAATACGAAAGTGGTGTAAGACAAACCGTGACCGAATGGATAGAGAGGCTCGATACCCTTTGTTTCGTACCAACGATAACCTACGAGTACAGACTCCTTGTAGTGCACATCGTAGTGCTTTGGAGCGGTCCACAACTCGTTGGTGTTGCGGCTCTTGTAAGTTACGCTCAAACCTTTTGGTACCATGCCGTATGCAGGAGAGTCTTTGAACGACTTTTCGATAGTTGCAGGCAACTTACCCGATGGATTAACCTTTCCTACCATAATATCCGCAATAGCCTGCATACCACTCTGACCAGGATACCAACCGTAGATGATAGCCGACACCTTGTCGTTCCATGCGCTCATATCGATACCCGAACCTGTGAGAACCAATACGATAACCTTCTTGTTTGCTGCGCAAGCCATACGTACCAAAGCCTCGTCCTCCTCCATCATCTGGAATGGACGCTCCTGGCCCTCAGTATCATAAGTACCTGTTGCAACAACTACAACATCAGCCTGCTGCAACTGAATGAAGTTTGGCTTCTCAACAGCCTTAACCTTTGAACGCAATGCGCTGAGGAGAGCCTGCTCCGAAGTCACCTGATTGAAGCCCTTAACGCGCGAAGAGCCACCACCTTGCGGTGCAACCTTAGCCCAACGACCTACGAGCAAAATCTCTTGTCCCTCCTTTAATGGGAGGATACCGTCGTTCTTCAACAATACCGAACCCTCGGCAGCGGTCTGATACGATACAGCCTCGTGGTGAGGGAACTTCACTTCGAGTGCGTCTTCGTTTGGCTGACCATTCTTGAAACGCTCGTACAAGCCGAAGCGAATGAGCGTTGCAACCATTGGGCGAATCATATCGTCAATGTTCTTCTCGGTCAATTTGCCCTCCTTCAAAAGGCCACGTACCGAGTTGATGTGATAGTGCTCGTTAGGGGTACCAGGCATCTCGACATTCTGTCCCGAGAGAACAATCTTCTCCCAATCGTAAACCGAACGCCAATCGGTCATCACCAAACCCTTGAAACCAAGCGTTCCACGGAGAAGGTCTGTGATAACATATTTGCTCTGACCTGCCCACTCGCCATTTACGAGGTTGTAAGAGGTCATCACCGAACCGGCACCTGCATCGATACCAGCCTTAAATGCAGGGGTGTAAATCTCCATAATAGCACGCTCATCAACAATAGAGTTCGAGAGCTTACGATACAACTCGGTGTTGTTGCAGACAAAGTGCTTCAAGCAAGCCATTGTACCTGTACCCTGCATACCTACAACATAGTTCTCTACCATGCGGGCAGCCAAGTATGGGTCCTCACCCATATACTCGAAGTTACGACCGCACTGTGACGAACGATAGATGTTCATACCCGGACCGAGCAATACACCTGCACCTGCCATACGGGTTTCGTAACCTACTGCCTCACCGTAAGCCTTTGCCAACTCAGGGTTGAAGGTCGAAGCGAGAGCAATAGTTGCAGGGAACTGCGTAGTCTTTGCAGGGTGACGCACCTCTTTTGGATCGGGAAGAGTGTGGTTGATACGCACACCTGCCGAGGCATCTACCATAAAGATGTGTGGCAAACCTTTTGCCGGTGCTCCCGGAAGGAAGAATTTGTTGTGACCGTGAGTCATCTCGATTTTCTCATCAAGAGAGAGGGTTGCCAACACCTTGTCAGCCTTAGCAGTAGCCTCTTCCCACGACATCATCTCGCCCTTCTTCTGAGCAAATGCCGTTGTCGCCAAAGCGATAGCAACGAACGAAAGAATCAGTTTTTTCATAGTTTTATAAAATTAGATTAGTGGTTTATCTTTTGCAAAGTTAAACTTTTTATTCTAAAAAGCAAAAATCGGGTAAATGAATATCCGATTCTCGCCAAGAAACAATAAAAACAGGGTTTGTTATTTCTTCTCTGCCGGAGCAGGAGCAGCTACTACCATGTTCTTATCAACACGAAGCGTAACATTGCTGTCCACCTCGATAAGGAGGGTTGTCTCCTCAACCTTCTTTACTACGGCGTAGATACCACCTGCAGTGATAACCTTATCGCCTGACTTGAGTCCGTTGCGGAACTTCTCCATCTCCTTACGGCGCTTCGACTCAGGACGCCACATAAAGAAGTACATAATCAAAATCATTGCGGCAATCATCACCCAGAACGACCAATTTGCCATTCCCTGTGGTTGTGCTGCACCGGCAGCTGCCGCCTGCAAAAGTGTAATCATAACGAATTAAATATTAAAAGTTAAAAATTAAAAATTGTCATTTTTAAAGCAAACCCTTACCGGATTTCACAATTTTACCCTCTTCGGTGAGTCGTGTTATCATCTTGTCGAGTACGCCGTTGATGAAACCACCACTCGACTCTGTCGAATAGCACTTGGCAATATCAATATACTCGTTCATCGTTACGCGTACCGGTATCGAAGGGAAATTCTCCGCCTCGGCAATTGCAGTTACGAGGATAATTTTATCCATCAAAGCCACACGCTCGATATCCCAATTCTTCATCGAGTTGTCAAGCAAGAGCGATATACGCTCATAGCTCGCGATGGCATTACGCAACAATGATTTCGCATAGTCGAGGTCCTCCTCGCTCTTAAATTGCGGCATAACACGCACACTCTCGTGCTTCTCGCGCATCGACAACACCGTGCGCGACACCATCGTCAAGAGAAATCCCAAATCATCATTCCAGAGTGCCGACTGCTCCTCCAAAACGGTTTCGAGTGGCTCGAACTCTTCGAGCATCGTCATATATATATCCGAAACGAGCTGCGCATCTTCACGGAACGAGCGCTCCTCGGAGAGCATATATTTCTGGTAGAACGGCTGGCGAATCAAGGCGTTGTAGAGAGCCACAATAAGGTCGCGATGATTCTTCCACGAAAGTTTGCGATTTTTCAACTCCGCTTGCAGATTTTCGTCCTCAGCAAGACGGATAATAACCTTATTCTCAACGAATTTGCGATTTGGGTGCAAATCATCGTATGTAGGCAACTTCTTATTCTCGCCGATACGGATACGCTCGGCAGCATACTCGGCAATCTCAGGCACGAGTGCAAGTAGGTGGAAATAGAGGTCGTAGGCGCGATCAATCGAAAGTACGAGATTTTTTTCGCTTGCAACAGGCGTCAAACCCTCGCACTGCATGTGTGCATAGACCGCCTTTACAACCTTTGTTCTTAGAACTCTTCTGCTTAACATAACTTCAAAGAGACTTTCAAAAAAATTCTTTTATCGCACAAAGATAAGAAAAAAAAGTTAATAGTTCAATAGTGGAATTAGGGAATATAATGAATTTAGAGAATTTAAGGATAGAAATCACTATTTTCCCTAAACTCTCTAAACTCACTAAATTCTCTATTTATCCTTTTCTCTTTGCTCCTTTCTCAAACGGTGCATCTTTTCTTTAACACCGCCTTCTCGCATAAATCTTTCAGATAGCGACTTTTGCCATTGATGCAACAAATAATCCTCTTGTTTAATCAAAATAATTGCCATGTTGGCAATGGTATTCAAAGGTCGAGATTTTGCCACATCTAAGATATACGCGTTATCGCCATTTCGACCAAGTCTGCGCATTGCCATATACTCTTTTGATGTTGTCGCCCATTGTTCAAAGTTATTCACTCGCAAGAAATCTTCGTAGTCAGAGAGCAACTCCTGCAAACTCGATTTGGCAACCCCTATCAATTTGACACCCATTTCAAACGATATTTCGACATCAGCATTTCCCTCGACTATATTTTGCTTACCCGAACGAGCCGCCTGCACCATCTGGTCGATAGTACGGTCACCTTTACAAAATGCCGAATAGGCGAAATGGTAGGTTATATCATAAATAAGTTCGGCTTTGCGGTAACAAACTAAATTATGATAATCGCCTTGCTTCTTGATTATTTCGTTGTTCATTGGGCAGTTGTGTTTATACAAAAGTAGTGAAGTTTTGTTGGGATTGCAAGTTTTTTTATAGGGAATTTAGGGAATATAGAGAATTTAATGAATTTAGAGATATAAGGATGAATCACTAATTTCCCTAATTCCCCTAATTTCCCTAATCTCTCTACCCATCTACCCCCCCCCACAAAAAAACCGCCCTCCTTTATCGGAGAGCGGTTGATATTGTAGATCTCTGTTTTTTAGATGTCGTAGTTAATTGTAAAAGAATTTACTCGCGAATGAGTACTTCCCATACCATAGCTACTATTCAATTTTACAGAAGTATTTGAAGATTTCAACGTTGTCTTAACATTATTACATTCAAAGCTTGTACCGCTATACTTGAAAGATCCACTATCCTTACTAAATATTTGAGTTCCACTAAAATGAATAGAGAATGTCGTACCCACAGAAGCATATCCAGCACTTCCACTACAGTATACTTTAACGTCTATATCAGCAGGAGTATGGAAACTCTTAGTAATATTAAAACTTCCCGAAGTTCCATTTCCAAACTTCACATAACTGCCCCAGCTTATGCCTCCACTTGTTGACCAACCGTCATTTGACGATGGATTCAATGTGTAAGGGATACCTGTTACATGGGTAGTGTAGTTGCCCGAAGAGAGGGTGTAACCATTCTCCAAAACAACCGTAATTGATGTGCTGTGTGCGCCATAGCCAACAGTAGTTTCCCACTCCGAGCCAATGGTTAAAGCCTGATTTGTACCACCATAAGTAAATGTTGCCGACTTAACAAAGTTTGCCTGAATATATGCATCTGACAAATCAACCCTTGCATGAAGTTCGTTACCATCGATATCGTTACGCAACGACTTCGAATTGTTGTTCGAATATGACGAATAGATGCTGTATGTAGCTGTTGGTTTCGTTGTTACAACAACACTCTTGGCATCACCACGCAACTCCTTCTCGTAACCATTCAACAAAATCTTTGCATAGGTGCAAATCGAATATGTACCATTCGACACACCCTCAATCTTCAACTCATCACGCAAAAGAACACCTGCCTGTGCAGAAGCTGCGTGAAGGGTGCCGTCAATCTCAACACCGAGAGCCAATACGTGGTCGGCAGGAACGCCCTGAACGCCGATATTGCGAGCATAGATGGTGCTACCTGCAAGTTCAAATGAAGATGTATTCCAATTCTTATACCAGCTCTCGATAGTTCCCGGAATCAACGAAGCCTCCTCCCAAACGAGCTTGAAGCCCTTGCGGTGACCTGCTGCAAAAGAGTAGTCATTAACAATGCGCTCAGCCTCACCACCATTGGTATCCAAAACCTTAATTTCGAGAGTTCCAACAGTTGCCGGAGCAACATTTACATAGTAAGTGTAGTAGCCATCGCTATCCACTGGGATATTTTCAAGACCTGTAAGGGTGATACTCTTCTCGCCACCTACAAACGAAAGCGACATCGCCTTAGTAACCGAGGTAGAGGTTGCCTCGTAGCCCTGCAAAGCCGAGGTCAATTTTGATAGCGCCTCTGCCTTTGCCTCATCGCCATAACCAGCCACATACCAAACAGACTCATCGCCTGTAATAGTAGCAGTGTTACCAACACTCTGTGCAGTACCCGAGAATGCACCTGCAATATCAGCATCACTCGATGTGATGGTAATCGTGCTCAACTTCTTTGGAGTTACGCCATCAGCCTCGAATGCGCGAATAGCAATAGCACCGGTCAAAGTTGTAAGTGACATAGAGCCGATATTATCAGAACTTGCCGCACTCGAAGTCGAAGCATACATATATGGCTCCCACTTACCATTCTGGGTTTTAGGAACAGTAATACTCAAAGTCGAGTTGTAAGTGCATACACCATAACCCGTTGCCTTATACTTATTACCCATATTCGAGCCATCAGTATAAGTGTAAGATACACCGGCAACCGACTGCGTCATCGAAGTGTTGAACGACACTGCCGAAGCAGGGTAAGCAACATGATAGACACGAGGTGCATTGCTGTCAACCGAGATATTACCATTGAACGAAGCCGAGTTTGTGCCCCAACCCTCCTTGATATTCAACACACCTACACCGCTGAAAGTCGAGCCGTAGTTTGCATGCTCCTGCAAGAGTGCAATCTGGTCGTTCTCCTCCCATGTAGCCTTCAAATTATCGTCATAAGTAGCCTTAGTTGTTGCATTCTCAACGCCAACCTCGGCATAAAGAGTGTACGCGCCCTTGTTGTAGCCTCCGCCAAGTTGCGGTGTAGCAACATCTACATCACCTCCAAAATCGCTCTGACAAGCAGCAAATGCCGCAAGAGCCAAAATCGAAACAAATAACTTTTTCATAATTCTTCCTCCTTTTAGCATTTGTTGATTAGTACCAGCCGTCATCTACTCCGTCCATAAATGTCAGCTCTGTTGAATTTTTGAATCCTGCTTCGCAGGCTACATCTACAACCACCACTGATGGTGCAATGTACATCTTTTCTGTGTCGTTAAAAATCATAGTACTTTGAAAATTTTATTTAGTTTGTCCTAATTTGCTCATTTATCGGCATTGCATCAACACAATACCAAAAAATCGAAGGCAAATATATATTTTCAAAATTTTACAAAAAAATTTTTTCAACGAACAGGCGTTTTTCTATAATAGAAAGGGGCGTTAGGGGTGATAGAGAGTTGAGAATTAACTCCTATCTCCTATCTCCTATCTCCTCACTAACTACAAGCGCAGGTAAAGTAGTTTTAAGTGAGTAGTTGCAAGGCATACGAGAAAGCCACCGCGCAGCATACTAAATCGCATGTGAGCAGGTGGCTTATCGAAGTATAACGGAGCAAATGACGCTTAAAATTGCTTTAACTGCGCTTGTACTCGCCCGGTGTCATACCGGTAATTCGTTTAAAATACTGCCCCATAAATGATGGATTGGGGAAGTTGAGATGATATGATATCTGCTGAATACTCATATTGGAGTATTTTAACAGATTCTTGATTTCGAGAGCAACAAACTCGTCAATCCACTGATGCACCGACTTACCCGTAAAGTTGCGAATTACACGCGAGAGATGCTTTGACGAGATATTCATCTTATCGGCATAGAATTCGACACTGCGTTGCTCCTTGTAGTGTTCCGACAAAAGCGCCATAAGTCGCTCGAAATACTCGGAACTGCGCTCCTTAACACCGACTGTCGGCATATTGGCATTATCACCCAACACTGCATCGCAGATACGATATATCATTGCGCAGAAGAGGTGGCGCAACGACAACTCCATATATTCGGACTTATCTTTAAGCGAGTGCTCGGCAAGAAGGGTATCAAAGAATCGAGATACACCGTTCATGCTTTTGTCGTTTAGTGTAGCGAGGTGGGTATTAACTCTCAACTGCGACACAATATGGGCAATAGAGCGGATATCGACATTCATATTCGACAGAAACTCCGAATTGAACGCCAACATATAGAACTCGCTATTTGCCATCGAGTGGAATTGAAACACCGAAGCTGACGAGATGAAGAATTGGTTGGCTTTGAGCGTATAGTCGTTCATATGTGCCGAGAACGACACCTCGCCACGCACGCACACCGCCATAATAATGGCGTCTATGCGGCACGGATACTTCAACTCCTGCGCCTGACTCTCCTCAACATTGTCGAAGTGCAACATCGCCGCACCATCGACATCGAGCACCTCAACCCCACGCACATTGCGCAAGGTTTCGGCATAATATGGAAATAGACTCTGCTTTGTCATAACTTAAAGTGCTTTATTATTCTTATTGCACCCTCTATCGTCCCTTCTTTATCCGGTTTGAGGGTAGGTATGCGGTTACAAAGTACCGCCTACCTCCCACCAAAATGCTCTAACTCCGAGTTGTGGGTTAGCTGCATCGAGCGCACGCAACGCATCGAGCAACTTCCAACAATGCTCATCGTCAGTAATCGAGAGTATTGCCGAGTTCAAAATCGGCCATACATTGTCACCGAGGTGTGGCTCACCTGTCTCGGTACCGCAGCCCTGCACCTCCTCCCAAGAGGTGTAACCACGAACTCCGAGTTCCGCCATCTTCTGCTGAACCTCATCGTATAACGCTTGGTCGCAAGCTATAAATATACCTTTCATAATTTCGTTACTTTTTTAAGCATTTAACATTGCTGTCTCCTTAGCCGCCTTCTTTGCTCTGCGCTTCTCGCCGTTGATAGCGAACATCGCAAACAATACCGGAATAAGGAAGAGTGTTACGAGTGTTGAGAACGAAAGTCCCCACGCTACGGTCATACCGAGCGAGTTCCACATCTCGGCACCTACACCCGTACCTACTGCCATAGGTACCATACCGAGTACGGTAGTAAGTGTGGTCATCAAGATTGGTCGCATACGCGAACGACCTGCTGCAACGGCGGCATCGAGAATCGAGTATCCACGACCTACGAGCAAACGAGTGTAGTCGACAAGCACGATACCGTTATTTACCACGATACCAACCAACATCAGCACTCCGAGCAAGCCCATAACGCCCATTGCGGTATCCGAAATCCACAAGCCGAGAATTACTCCCACCACAGCAAATGGCAACGAGAACATAATCACAAATGGATAGGTCAATGACTCAAACTGCGAAGCCATAATCACAAATACGAGAATAACCATCAACGCCATCAACATCAACAAGTCGCTAAATGTATCCTGCTGGTCCTCGTACGAGCCACCCAACTCCCAAGTAATACCTGCCGGCAACTCCATCTTGTTCAGCTCCTTCACGGTACCCTCGATAATCTCGGACATAGCGTAGCCGTGACCGATAGCACCCGAAATCTTCACATAACGAGAACGGTCCTTACGCTGAATTGTAGGAGGTGTATTAGCCTCGATAACGTGGCCTACATCACGCACCTTAACAGCCTGTCCCATAGAGTTGTAAAGTGTTACATTCTCCAAATCCTCGATAGACTCACGGAAAGGTTTATCGTAACGCACGAGGATATCATACTCCTCGCCATCTTCGCGGTAGTACGATGCAACAGCACCATTTACACGGTTGCGGAGGAAGGTTGCAGCTGTAGCCACATTCAAGCCATTACGAGCCAACTTGTCGCGGTCGAATACAACCTGATACTCAGGAGTGTACTCGTCACGCGAGATGGTAACCTCGGTACAACCCTCAACGCCGAGCATCTTCTCCTTAATCTCGGCAGCCACACGGTCGGTAACATCGAGGTCGTAGCCATAAAGTTCGATATCAACCGACTGCTGACCTCCGGCTCCACCCTTCTGTCCAGACTCAATAACCTCGTAGGTACGAATCTCGGCATACTTGTCCAAATCCTTACGCATAAGGTCGCAAATCTCGGTCAAAGTACGCTCACGCTCGGTCTTCTTCAAGAGGCGGATATTCATCGAGATATAGTGAGTACCATTCTCCTGCATCGAAGCGAAGGTATTGTCGGTATCTGCCGTACCCTCACTCATACCGATAGCGATAATCTCCGGATAGTCGGTGCGGAACTGCTTGTCGATACGCAAAGCGAGGTCGCGAGTAATCTCCTGACGAGTACCGATAGGCAACTTAATCTTCACTGCGATACGACCATTATCCTGTGTAGGGAAGAACTCGGTCTTAATCATTGGGCCGACACCTACTATAACTGCCACAAAGAGAGCCAACGCACCAAAGAGGAAGGTCTTACGATGGTTTACGCACCAATTCAACGCCTTGCCATATATATTCTCCAACCAGCCCATCGCTGCATCAACATACTTCTGCATGCGCGACTTCTTCGGATTCTGCTTCATAATCTTCGAGCAGAGCACCGGAGTAAAGGTCAATGCGGCAGCCATCGAAACGGTCAAGGTGATAGTTACCATCCAACCCATTGGCTTAAAGAGCACACCTGCCATACCCTCAATCATTGTCAGAGGGAGGAATACCGCCAAAGTAGTCAAGGTCGAAGCGATAATCGACACACCCACCTCCTTCGTAGCGAAGATGGCCGCCTGCTTAACACGCGCACCTCTATCGACATGTTTTGTGATATTCTCCAACACCACAATCGCATTATCCACGACCATACCAATCGAAATTGAGATAGCCGACATAGTGATAATATTGAGTGTCGAATCGGTCGCCAAGAGGTAAATCAGTGACGAAAGCATCGAAATTGGAATCGTAAGCACGATAATAAACATCGCACGCCAACGACCGAGCATCATCATCACCACCGCCATAACCACAATGAAGGTTGTCAAAATGGTATCTGCCAACGAAGATGCCGTATCCATAATATTGTCCGACATATCGATATATGGCTCGATGGTAACATCAGAAGGGAGGTCTTTACGCAACTCTTCGAGTCGTGCGTGTACCTTCTTCGAGATTTGCACAGCGTTAGCATCGGTCTGCTTCTGCACAATCATCATACCGCTTCGGGTACCATTGTTGAATGACTCCTGCGCGCGCTCCTGCTGGGTATCGGTTACGGTTGCTACATCACGCAAATAGATATTTGTACCATTGCGATTGCCAACTACGATATCGAGCATCTCCTCTGCTGCGTTAAACTCTTGGTCCACACGCAACGAGTATGTATTCGAGCCTACGTCCATCTGTCCGCCTGGCATCGAGATATTCTCCTGACCTACAATCTGCGCAATCTGCTCGATTGTCAATCCGTACGCCTCCAACTTATAAGGGTCGCAATAGATTTGAATCTGTCGCTCAGGGATACCCGTTACCGACACCGAACCTACGCCATTTACACGAGCCAAAGGTGTTGTAACACGCTCATCGATAATTTTGTACAAACCACTCCACGACTCGTTAGCCTTGATTGCCATGAGCATAATAGGCATCTCCTCGGTCGAGAACTTGAAGATAATCGGCTTATCAACATCGTCAGGGAGGATATTGGTCGCAACATCGAGTTTATCGCGGATATTCGCCGTAGCAACATCGCTATCGATACCGTACTCAAATTCGAGTACTACGATAGAGATATTCTCCTTCGATTGCGAATGGATATGTTTCAAATCCTCAACGCTGTTAAGAGTATTTTCGAGTGGGCGGGTTACATTCTCCTCGATATCGATTGCACTCGCACCCGGATAGGCGGTAATGACCATAATTTGAGTAGTCTCGATGTGGGGAAACATATCGATAGGCAGTTTCACCAGCGAGAATATACCCAATATCGAGATAGCGACAAATATCAAAATTGTCGTTATCGGATTATTGACTGCTGATTTATAGATATTCATCTTAAAAACCTCTTTAACTATTTAACCAATTCCACCTTCGAGCCGTTGGTGATGCCCATGTGTCCCATTGTAACGACCATCTCACCACTCTTCACGCCCGAATATACCTCGAACTCGGTATCAAGACGGCGTCCAAGCTCCACCTTCGAGTAGCGCACGGTGCTGTCCGCAGGGTTATATACGAATACATAGCGGTCACCCGAGCCCATCAACTTCTGTACGGCACGGTCAGGAATAATCACATGGTTCTTCTTGCCATAAGGAAGAGTTACACGCGCAAACATTCCGGGACGAACACGCTCGTTGCTGTTAGGAATCGAAATCTCAATCTGGAAGGTGTGAGTTGCCTGATTGATAGTCGGATATACACGCGCAACCTTGCCCTTAAACACCTCGTCACCATAGGCATCGAGAGTAATATATACAGGCATACCCTTCTTAATCTTGCCGAAGAATGGCTCCGACACATTTATCATAATCTTCACAGGCTTAATCTGCTCGATAACCAATACAGGCTGTCCTGCATACATATCGCCCTTATCGTAGTTACGCGCGGTAACAACACCCGAGATAGGCGAGATAAGTGTAGTATTCTCAACAAGATTGTTGTAAGCGGTCTGTGCCACCTCATACTGCAAGCGGCGTGCGTCCCACTCCGACTTCGAAGCTCCTCCGAACTCATACAACTCGTTTGTACGCTCGTACTCCTTCTTTGCATTGTCCAACTGAGCCTTAGCCTGAACAAGCGAAGAGTTGTCGAGTTTAACCAACAAATCGCCCTTCTTTACGTGGTCACCCACATCGAAACGAATCTCCTTGATACGCAACGGCTGTTGCGGTGCGATATTGTTCACCACCTGTGCCTCTACTGTACCTGTAAATGTAGCCTCCTGCGACACCATACGGCTCGCTACGGCCTGAGCCTCAATTTTTGGAAGTTCAATAACCTCCTGCTCTACACTCTGCTTTGCAGCCTGCTTCGAGCCGCACGACACCATCGCTACGGCTGCCACTACAAACATCGAACTCAAAAAAATCTTCTTCATAACTTTTATATGTTTTTATATTCTATTTTCTTGCCATTAGCCATTGGCTTTTTAGTTTTCCGTTTTCCGCTTTCCGTTTTCCGTTTATTTGGTTCCGTATTTGTTTTCGTACATAGACTTATATTCACCAATGTAACTGTGGTTACTCTTAACCTCGTGGTTGCCGAGAATCTTGTCGAGCGAAATTTTCGCAATTAGGAAGTTGTAAATTGCACTATTGCGACCTAACTCCGCCTGAGTGAGTTGCAACTGCGAGTTATCGACATCAACCAACGTACCACGACCAACCTCGTAACGCTTAACTGCAATATCGTAGCCTCGTTGTGCCTGACCTACGGTTGCTGCCGCAGCCGAGAACTTCTTAACATTGGTCTGCATATTGTTCAGGCTGTTTACTACTGCCACCTGCAACTGACGCTCGGCATTCTCGCGCTGCAACTGCAAGTTCGAGAGGTTTAATTTTGCCTGACGAGTTACGGCACGGCGCTGATTACCCGCAAAAATCGGGATATTCAACTGCACACCTGCATACGAATATGGATTCCACGCCTTTGCTTGGAAGAACTTACCATCATTACCGAGTGCCGTATAGAGATATGCCGCATTAACAGACAATGTAGGAACATTTGCCAACTTCGTAATTTTCAACGCACTTGCGAGCATATCCTCTTGAATATCCAACTGTTTTAACGTAGAGTTGTTCGACAAATCAAGTTGTTCGAGTGTATGTGCGTAGTTCATCTGCGCCTCATAATCTGCCAACGAGCCTGCCACATCGATATTCTTCTTCAAATCGATACCAAGCAACGCCTTCAACTGCCACAAGGTCAAAACCACACTATTCTGAGCCTCGATAACATTCGGAATAGCATTCTGCACCGATACATTCGAGGAGATATATTCGAACTCCGATACCGAACCTACATCGTAGCGTTTTTTGATATTCTTGTTATTCTCCACGGCATTGTCATAGACGCGCTGATACACCTCCAACGACTCCTTGGCCAACAATACCGAGAAGTATGCCTGCGACACCTGCTCAATCATATCAATCTGCGAAGAGCGGGCCTTCTCGACAGCCAATACGACATCTGCAACCGACACTTTCAAACTCTCCCAAAGTTGAGCATTTACGACAGGCATCGAGCCCGTAATACCGCCATTGAACGAGTTGTCGCTACCAACCTTAATGGTCTGTGTCTGGCCACCAAAATCCATACTCATCGTCTGCTTTGCCAAAACACGCTGATACTGCGCCGTAGCATCAAAACGCGGATACAATGAAGCGTAGGTCTCCTGCTTTGCGTAGCGTTTAATCTCTATCTCCTGCTCTGCGACCTTAATTGTTGGATTTTCGCTCAAAGCAATTTCGAGCGCCTGCTCCAAAGTCAAGGTTAAAGCTGTCTGCTCGGTGCTCTGTGCCACCGAGGTCAGCGTCAAGGTAATAAAACCCAAAAATAAACCAAGTTTTTTCATCTTACCATTTAATTATATTATATAGTTTCTCTTTGTCTTTTTTAGTTTTCTGCTTTTTGTGCAATGTACGCATCAATCTGCTCCACACCCTTCAATGTTGCAATACCACGGAAGAAGTTCACTATCGTATAGCGGAACGCCTCCAATTCAGTAACACCATTTGGTAGCACCAATCGTCCATGTCGGCGCATCAAACCCATCGAGGTATAGTAGAACATCGTTATCGAAAGGTCGATATTTACCATCTCCGAAATCAAGCCCTCCTCAACCAAGTTATTCAACTTCTCGCGCAATATCGCCAAACCGTAGTCGCGATTTTCTGTCATAATTCGCTCATACAATTCGGGATAGAACTTCGCCAAGTTCTCCGTAACACGCTTACGAACTGCGCTACGAGCCATCATCGCATCGAATGTTTCAAACAACGTCGGAATGCCCGACTGCTCGACCGAAACCACAGATTGAATCTCGTTAGCTTCGCTCTGCAAAAGATGTTTAATACTATGGTAGAGCAACTCCTGCTTATCGCCAAACATCTCATACAGAGTGCGTTTCGAAATACCCAAATCGCTTGCCAAATCATCGACACGCAACGATTTAACACCCAATTCGGCAATCATCTCCGCCGCTCGCTTGATAACTTTTTCTCGTTTCGACATACAATGCACTTTACAACGGTGCAAAGATAGTAAGAAAACTTAAAACACCAAAAAAGTTTTTAAAGTTTTTTTACTTGCATAATGTTCTTTTTCTCGCCTGAACCGAGAAATCATGTCAAATAACCGTTTGCAACTGATAGGATAACGATAAATTATGGTATTTATTATGATTAAGAACAAAAAATAAGAGGCCTTCTTGCACAAAGACCTCTATTGATTGAGAATGACAAATCTACTCCTCAGGAATTTCAAATTTCTCGATACCTGCGGCTACAAGCATATTGAACCACGATACCGCCTTCTTGATATCCGAGTCATGAACTCGCTCGCGGTCATAGTCCGGAATTACAACACCGAAAAACTCCTTCAAACGAGCATTTCCCTCTTTTGTCGATGGTCCCTGCTTACCCTCAGTATAGGCATACATCTTTGTAAAAACCTCAGCAAGAGGAATATCCTCACCTTCGGTAAACATCGAAATCTCGGTAAGGGCGCTGATGCGCGAAGACGCCGAAGCATTCATTCGCTTGCCATCAATAAGCGACTCTACGATAAATCCATTACGCGACTGCGCTACATAACGAAACAGACCGGGCTGTCCCGAAATTGCCAAAATATCCTTAAACTCCATAGTCAATATTATTTTTTAGTTATCTCTATTTTTTAATGTTTACATCCAACTGTGGGAACGGGAAATTGACACCCTTTGAAGGCAACTCCTTGTACATCTTCTCGTTCATGTCGAAATAGACTCCCCAATAATCGGCATTTGCCACCCAAGCACGAATCACCAAGTCGACCGAACTGCTATTCAATGTCTTCACCAATACCACAGGGGCGCTATCCTTCAATATGCGACTATCGGCCTTCAACATGGCCAAAATCTCGCGACGAGCAACATCTACATCATCTCCATATGATATGGAGAGAACCCAATCAACTCGACGAGTCTCCGACTGCGAATAGTTGTCGATAATGGAGGTTGCAATCGCATTATTCGGAACATAGATAGTCTGATTATCAGGCGTTTTAAGGCAAGTAGAGAATAAGTCTATCGATTCCACCGTACCCGACTGTCCCTGAGATTCGATGTAATCGCCCACCTTATAAGGACGAAGAAGCAGCAAAATCACACCACCTGCAAAGTTTTGCAAGGTGCCACTCAATGCCATACCCACAGCCAAACCTGCCGAGGCAAAAAGAGCAAGGAACGACGAGGTATTTACGCCCAAGGTTTGCACAATTGCCAGCACCAGCATCACCATCAGCAAAGCCTTCACAAGACTACGCAGGAAGTTACGCAACGAAGCCTCAACTTTATGGCGTGTAAAGGCTTTATCCATAAGACGGACAATCCACTTAATCAGTTGCTTGCCCACGAGATAGATAACAAAAGCAATAACTATTTTCAGAATTATCCAGCCTGCCTCTTGTGCCAAATCGGTCAGCAGTTGGCGATAGTCTACCGAAGAGAGGTGTTCAAACTTCTCGACAGTCTCGGCAAGTTTCGCCTTCTGCACACTATCGGGAACAATTATGTCGTGTAATTTTTCTACGTCGCTCTGCAAAAAGTGTATCATCGGTTACTTAAATTTAATCTTTCGAGAGCAAAAGTAGCAAAAATTTCGTTATATTTAGTAATTTTGTTACGAATTGACCTATTTTTAAATAAATGAAGCTATTATTTCTGGTTATAACTCTATTCTCTTTTGTTGCAAGTGGTTGCTATGACGACAATAGCACTCCTGCATCAACAGAGTTCAATAATAGCCACACATGCAGCATTGCGCAATTGCAAAAATTCTGCGAAAATGGTTGTTACAACATCACCTCAGATATAATCTGCATTGGTCGGGTTACCAGCTCGGACCGAGAAGGCAACTTCTATCGTTCAATCGTAGTCGAAGACGACAGCGGAGGCTTGGAGATAAAACTCGGCCTCTACAATATCGCTACGCACTACCCGATAGGACTAATGGTTGCTCTCCACCTCAATGGCACAGCCATAATGAAGCAAAATGGAGTTGTAGCAGTGGGACTACCGCCACAAAGTTTCGATTCAGCACCTCGCGAAATGGAGGCGCAAGAGGTTATCGACAGACATATTATTCGCAGTAATTCAATCGAGCCAATAACGCCCTATACCTGCGACATAAAATCTCTAAATCACTCGCTTTGTGGCCGATTTATACGCATTGAGAGTCTTCGCCATGCGCCACTTCCCGACAGAGAGATATGTAGTTCGCTGACAGAATACCACCGTTTCACCGACAACGAAGAGAACAGCATATTTACCTATATCTCTCCAAAATCCGATTTCGCAACTCGCGAGATACCAACTTCCGAAATATCCGTTCAAGGTATTTTATACTACGAAACGGTAGGAATGGGCATAGGTGAGCAATTTGTCATAAAGCCACGATTCAGCAATGATATCACGACTGTTAGCAGTAATATTTAGTCTTTTATCCATCGCAGCCTGCTCAGATAGTCAAAATGGTGACGATGGTATGAACTCCTCCTCGCAAGAGGTAAGCATCGCCTATCTGAAATCATTGTGTCGGGGCGACCATTATCGTATTGTCAACGACTATTGTGTCCGAGGTGTCGTGGTTGCTACGGATTGGTTGGGCGAACTAAACAAAAGCGCAGTTATTGTCGACAAGACAGGTGGTTTAGAGTTTGCCATAGAGTCCCGAAATATCAGCGAACACCTGCCGATATACTCCGAAGTTGAAATACTCTGCAATGGTCTAATGCTTGCCCGTATCGGGAGTAAAATCAAACTCGGAGCAACTCCAACCGGCGATTTTCCGCTTGGCAATATTGATAGCGAAATGTTCAACCGTTATATTCGTGTCGTGGGTACATGCGAGGAGTTTGTGCCTACGGCAAAGTCTTTCTCGGAGATTGGCGTAGAGGATATCAGTTCTCTTATCCGATTTGATAATATCCGAATCTGCGAGCAGGAGCAAGGTTTGGCATGGTGCAATATCGAAAACGATAAGCCCATAACCACCGACCGCACATTTTACGACAACAAGGGCAACACATTTATCATAAACACTCTTGCCACCTGCGATTATGCCACCGAGGAGATTCCCTCAAAAGAGATATCGGTCATCGGAATCATTGATTATTCCGACAACCGATATTTTCTACGAATTGTAAATAAGTGGTTTATTTAATTGTTCCAACCACCTCGACAAGCAGTTTCCAGAACTTATCGACCGTAGCAATTTCGAGCCTCTCATCAGGTGAATGTACGCCACGCAAGGTCGGACCAAACGACACCATCTCCAAGTGCGGATACTTTTCAAGGAATAGGCCGCACTCCAAGCCGGCATGAATAGCACGAACTTTTGGTTCCGTACCGAAGAGTTTTCTATACGCCTCCTTCGTACATTCAAGAAGCGTAGAAGATGGATTTGGAGCCCAACCCGGATAGCCATCTGAATGAACGACCTCGCAACCCACAGCCAAGAATACACTCTCAACATGCAATTTTGCATACTCCTTAGCACTCTCAACAGACGAGCGCTGCGATGTAGTGATAACTATCTCGTCATCGCGGAATTTCACCGAAGCAAGATTTGTAGAGGTCTCAACCAAACCCGGCATTGCTGCCGACATCGCCAATACGCCCGAAGGTACACTCATCAATGCCAACAACAAGTTTCGCTGTGTAGCCTCCGCCAATACGGTAGCAGGAGTGGTAGTCTTAATGCACTCAACCTTTGCCCCCTTCTCTACAATGGCAAACTCTGCACACAAAGCCTTACCAAATGCCTCCACATCGTTTTCGAAAGCGGTTGCATTGTCGCTTGGTACACCCAAGACAATATACGCTTCACGCGGAATGGCATTTCGCAAATTTCCACCATCAAAGTGGGACAATCTCGCTCCGAACAATCTCGTTGCGCGCTCTGCGATACGCGCAGCCCACTTGTTCGAGTTGGCGTGGCCTTTATCGATATCGTCACCCGAGTGACCACCCAAAAGACCGCTTACAGTCACCTTGTAGTATTCAAAGTCGGCAGGTGCCTTCTCCGTAACAAGAGGCATATACGCCAACGTATCAACTCCTCCCGCACAACCAATAAACACCTCGCCCTCGTCCTCCGAATCGAGATTGATAAGGTATTTACCCTGCACCATGCCTTCTCCCAAATTGAAAGCTCCGGTCAATCCGGTCTCCTCATCTACGGTAAACAACGCCTCTATCGCAGGGTGTGCTAACGTTTCATCTACGAGCAGAGCCAATGCAGCCGCCATACCGATACCGTCATCGGCTCCGAGGGTTGTACCATCGGCCTTAACCCAATCGCCATCAATAAATGTCTGGATTGCATCGTTATTGAAGTCGAAAACCTTATCCGAGTTCTTCTCGCAAACCATATCGGTATGCGCCTGCAACACAACCGTAGGGCGATTTTCGTAACCGGCAGTCGCCGACTTGCGAATCACCACGTTGCCAATAGCATCGCACTGATATTCAAGGTGGTGCTTCTTGGCAAAATCCACAAGATACTGTCCTATCTTCTCCTCGTGTTTTGATGGTCGTGGAACTTTTGTAATCTCATCAAAAATCTCCCAAACCAATTTTGGTTGTAAATTCTTAATTTCTGACATATTTTTTAGTTTTTAGCCATTGGCTGTTTAAAAAAAATTAGGGGCGTTAGAGAATTTAGGAAAATAATTCTCAATTCTTAATTCTCAATTTTGAAAGACTATTGCTACTGCTGTTGCCGAAACGCCCTTCTCCTCACCCTCGAAGCCCAAATGTTCGGTCGTAGTCGCCTTAACGGACACCTGCTCCACTGCAACACCTGCCGCTTCGGCAATACGCTCACGCATAAGGTCGATGTATGGTCGTAACTTAGGGCGTTGCATCGCGATTGTAGAGTCTATATTTCCGACTCTATACCCCCTCTCTTCGATGAGTGCTACAACTCTGCGCAACAAGAGGAGTGAGTCTATACCCTTAAACTCTGCCGAGCTATCAGGAAAATGTTTACCTATATCTCCCAAGGCCAACGCTCCGAGCAGAGCATCGCAAATTGCATGCACCAGCACATCGCCATCGGAGTGGGCGATACAACCCTTTTCGTGAGGTATCTCTACCCCACCAAGCACCAATCGCAGCCCTTCGCCAAGAGCATGTACATCATAACCGTGACCAACTCTAAAATCCATAATCCAACTCCTTTTCGGTCTATTTATCCGTAGCCCACTCACCTTTTGCACCCTCATATATAACGAGATGGTTCGGGAGAAGCGACTTCATCAACAGATATGTATCATAAATATTTATGCCAGACGTACTACCCTTTGCAATTGCATAACCGACAATAGCACAATTTCCCTTTGTCGAATGCATTGCATGGGTATTTCGCCACAGATAGCTACTATTCCACAACGGCTCATTGCTTGGATTGCCACCACGCTTGATATCGTCACCCAAAAGCGTAGTATCAATCGGCGTACGCACCACAACATACATACCTCGCTCGGCACACTCCTCTATCACCTTGTCGGCATTGCGGTCAAGCGTTATGATTATGCCGTTATATCCATATTTCTTCGCTTCGTCAAGACTCTTTACCGCCTCCCACTCGACCAAATTTAGAGGAACAATCTCGTTGTTAATATGCAACTTTCCATTGCGCAATAAAATCTGTCGCAGGCCAATCTTGCAACTTAAACACTCGGCAATACGATTGTCGATACGACTCTCCATATCAAGTCGCAACATCGTAGGCGTTTTTGCGCTCCATAACGCTCTTGCAGGCACAACACACGCAAAGCGCAAGGTATCTTCGCGGCGCATATCGAGTGCAATCTCGCGATAGCCCTCTGCCACAACAGTCGTATCGTTCAAACGCAACGCGTAGTGCATGCGCATATCTTTGCGGTTCAGAGCATCGCACTTCACCGGCACTGCAAACTCGGCTACGCCCTCACCTTGCTCATTGAGCGTCACATTCACAGCAACATCTCGCATGCGGATTGTCGGTTGCGAAAATACCTCAATATGCTCTACCTGTAGCTCCTTCGGCTCGTACAATTTGTTCGCAAACAAAGTTTTATCTAAGACTATCGACACCTCGTTACGCCCCTCTTTCGATACTTTCGTGATATTAAACTCCGCACCCATTACTCCCAATGGCGCAAAGCCTACCTCGCGGTTATTGACATAAACAGTATATGCCGCCGAAGCGTATCCGACACGCAACAGCACCTGACGATTCAACCAAGCCACAGGCATGGCAAAATGGGTGGTAATAGTCGCCGTAGAGCCGGCTTCGCTACGTGTTGGCTCCTCCACTACCGCCACAAAACGAGATTGCGAGGAGTCACCTCTGTGTGCCACCGCCATATTATTATAAGGTATAAGACGTGGGCGTGCAGGCTCCACACCACGAGCCGACAAATCGAGATTCGTATGTGCCGACACAACAGTTGTAGCGAGCAATATGATAATCAAAAGTGTATATCTCTTCATAATTTTCACTATCTTTGCGACAAAGATAATATTTTTTGAACAAAAACGCTATGTCGGAGGGTGTAAAACTCATATTCCCCACCATTTCTGCCCGAATGAGAGAGGTTGATGGAGAGAAATATATATGGGACTCGTTGCGCAAAAAATGGCTGTTGCTCACTCCCGAAGAGTGGGTACGGCAACACACTATTGCTTGGCTTATCGAGAGCAAAGGTATTCCGGCACTCCGCATCTCGCAGGAGTACCCCGTAAATATCAACGGACAGCACCAGCGAGCCGATATTGTCGTAATCGATGAATCTGCCAAACCCTACCTTTTGGTCGAATGCAAAGCACCCGAGGTGGCAATTGACAACGAAGTTGTGATGCAGGCAATACGCTACAATGCTGTTGTGCAGGCACGATATATCCTACTTACCAACGGGCTGAGCCTCTACTGCTTCGAGTATGCAGACGGCAAATACCGAGCAGTAAAGAAGTTTTAAGAGAGTTAGGAGTGAGGAGTGAGGAATTCTCAATTCTCAACTAAATAATAGAGGTTGGCTAATTGCCAACCTCTATTATTTCAACTGTCCAACCGAATAGTTCGTTGGCGCAAGCGGATTGCATCTGTGCTATCTGCGAAGTTTGCACCGTATCGGCGACAATGGCATTCACCAACTGCTCGGCATTGGCATAGGTATTATCCACCGCATTCGCGAAACATTGATAGAAGGCATTTTGTTGCGCACGATTCAAGCCATCGGGCAGGATATTTGCCGCTACAAGGTCGCGATAAGGGTAGAGGTGGCGCATATTCGAAGCATCGGCGGCCAACTGCTCAACAATGGTCGTTACGACATAGACCTGCACCGTATCATTCACGGCCGGCATCTCGATAAAGGTGGTATAGACAGGGTAATCCTCCTCCACCGAAGCCAACACTTGGTCGGTAAAGAGCATATACTCCGCCTCGCTCAAATCGTTCAGATATACCATCTTGCGATAGTCGCGCAGGAGATTGCGCATATCCTGACGCTCCTCACGATTCCACTTTGTCTGCTCACCACATGCAAACAATCCTCCAAAAATTAGTGCCACAATGGCAAACGAAAGAATAAACTTTTTCATCGCGTAAATCTTTTATATGTTAAACCACCCGAAGAAGGAGCAAAGTGCGTGCCAAGAGAGAGACGAGAGACGAAAGACGAGAGATTATGGGTTATATGGGTGATAGGGATTATAGGGAGATTAGAGAGTTTAGAGAGTTTGGGGATTAAGAACTACTCTCTACTCACTATTTCTTGTCAGAAGTCGTGAGATACGGTGCATCGCAAAAGTCCCCAAACACACCGCAAAATTGGAATTTAAGCAGATGAGAGCAAGGCAAACAAGAAGCCGAGTCCGCAGCATACTTGAGCGTATGTGAGGAACTCGGCTATCGAAGTTTAACGCAGCTATCGCTGCTTAAAAACAATTTTTATTTGAGGGGGCGCAAAACAAACTTAAACTCCTTATCCTCGTACGGAATCTGATACTCCTCGCGTGGAAGACGGCCCCATGATGTAACACAACCCAAGCCCATCTGAGCCTTGTCTATATTTACATAGGTATTGCCATCTTTTTCAAGACGCTGAGAGTACTTGCGATAGTTCTTTGAGTGAGCATCGAACTGATCCATAGAGTATGGGAGCGCATTTGCCTGGAATGGAGCCTCGCTGACAACCTCAAATCCACGACCTGCGGTATCAACGATACGCCACCAACGCAACTCACAGTGTGCACCACTCTCCTGTGGACGAGAGTAGTATGGCCAGAATTGGTCAGCAACATTCTGCTTGTAAACGCCAATCAAAGCGCTTGACCAACGGTCGATGTAGGTCTCATGCTCACCTGCGCCATAGAACTCGATTGTATCGAATGCCTCAGGCATTGCAAGAGCCACACCGAAACGCAACATCGAAGGGAGCTTAATCTCAGCATTACCCTTAACCATCTTCTCGCTTACAGCGATTGTGCCGTCAGGAGCAATCAAATAGGTCATTGTTACGGTTGCACCACTCTTAGCATACTTGTAGACAGCCTTAACCTCAACGCACTTATCCTTCAACTGCTTCGCCTCGAACTTATCGAACTTAGGAGCGTCCTCACCCCACAACTTCCAACCTGCATGGTTGAAACGAGTATTCTTATTCTTACGCACGCCATAGTCGTTATCTACCATACCACGATAGAACTCAGGCTTCATAGGCTTCGAGAGCAACTGTGTGCCGTTGTAAACATACGAAGCAAGGAAACCCTCTGCATCGAACTCTGCAACGAACTTCTCGCCCGAAACCTTGCGACCATCGAGAACTGCACCCATTGCCTTCTTGCAAGCAGTACCCTTAGGCTGAACAGCAGCAAATGCAGTAGCGTAGTCATAAGCGGTGATAGCAAGTTGGTTGCGAGCAACCTCATAACCTGCCTCCAAGAGAGGCTCTGCGCTCTTCAATACGAACGATACATTGAGGAATACCTCGCCCTTCAACGCCTTAACATCGTTAGCATTGTAGCCAAGTTGTACATCAACCTTCTGCTGTGGAGCAACATTCAACTCCTCAACAATACCGGTCTTAACAACCTTACCATCTGCAACCAACGACCAAACAAGGCGAACATTCTCGATACCCTTGAAGAAGTGCTCGTTCAAAACAGATACACGACCATTCAAAACATCTGATGCCGAAGCCCAGATATTCTGATACTGCTGCTTAACCTCGTATGCCGATGGGTGATACTGACGGTTTGCCGCAATAAAGCCATTGCAGCAGAAGTTCTCGTCCGAAGCATCACGGTCATTCCAACAGCCACCATAACGATAGGTCAATTCGTTGGTCTGTGGGTCACGCCAAGCCAAAGCCTGATCTACGAAGTCCCAAATGTAACCACCCTGATATGTTGGATACTTACGAACCAAATCCCAATACTCCTTGAATCCTCCGAGCGAGTTACCCATTGCGTGAGCGTACTCACACTGGATAAGAGGACGGTTGAAAGGATTCTTTCCCTTTGCATGAGCCTCACACTCATCGTATGTAGCGTACATCGGAGCGTCAATATCAGAGTTGTGGATACCCTTATCCTTATTTTTGAGGTAACGGATAACGTTTGCCTGCTCATACACTACCGGACGCGACTTGTCGTAAGCCTTAATCCAGTCATAGCACTTGTGGAAGTTAGGACCATTACCGGCCTCATTACCAAGCGACCAATAGATAACAGATGGGTGGTTGAAGTCACGCAATACCATACGCTGGTCACGAGAGAGGTGTGCAGCCTCATACTGTGGGTCCTTTGCCAAGGTCTTATCCTTGTAGCCCATACCGTGCGACTCAATATTACCCTCATCGCAAACATAGATACCATACTCATCGCAGAGGTTGTACCAGAGTGGAGAGTTTGGATAGTGGCAAGTACGAACAGCGTTGATATTCAACTCCTTCATAATCTGGATATCCTTAATCATATCCTCACGAGTTACATAGTAGCCTGTATTTGGAGCCATCTCGTGACGGTTTGCTCCCTTGATATATACAGGCTTACCATTTACGAGCAACTGAGCATTCTTGATTTCAACCTTACGGAAACCAACCTTGAATGCAGTAGCCTCAACGGTCTTACCCTTATCGAGAACCTCAACAGTAAGAGTATAGAGGGTTGGAACCTCTGCACTCCAAGGCTCAACCTTACCAAGGTGCCAGCAACGCTCAACCTTACCTTTCGCAACCGAAACAACCTCCTGCTTAATCTGCTTGCCACATGGACCTGCAAGAGTCAAACGTACCTCCTTAACACCCTTTGTAGCAGTAACATTGAGGTCGAGGTGACCCTCTGTATAGTTATTATGCAAGTCTGCAACAAACTTCACATCTTCGAGGTGCTTCTTATCACGAGCGTAGATGTAGCAGTCACGACCGATACCCGACAAACGGAAGAAGTCCTGATCCTCCAAGTACGAACCATCGCACCAACGATAGATCTGCATAGCAAAGAGGTTCTCCTGACCAGCCTTTACATACTTGGTAATCTCGAACTCTGCCTCCAACTTCGAATCCTCGCTATAACCTACGTAGTGACCATTTACCCACAACGAAAGGTTAGAAGTAGCCGAGCCGATGTGTACATAAATCTGCTTGCCCTTCCACTCTGCCGGAACATAGATGTTGTGACGATACGAACCTACCGCATTCTGCTCGGTTGGAGCATACGGAGGATTCTTTTGGTAAAACTTGTGCCAAGGATAACCACTGTTCTTGTAAACAGGCACACCATAGCCATTCATCTCCCACAAACCAGGAACAGGCATCTTGCCCCAAGTTGAGTCATCGAACTTTGGTGACCAGAAGTTCTCCGGCTGAGGATCTGTTGCATTTGGAGTCCAATAGAAGTTCCAAACACCGCCAATCGAACGATAGAGAGGCGACTGAGTGTAGTCATGCTCCGAAACCACATTCTCAGCCGTTGGAGTGACGATAAATGTGGAGCGCATCGGTGCACGATTCTCCTCAAAGAAATTTGGGTCCTGCCACTTCGGATCGTTGGCAGCCATTGCATTTACTCCCATTGCGAAAGCAACTGCACATAATAAAAGTCTTTTCATTTTGTTTTGTGTTTTGTTGGTTAAAAAATTGTTTTTGTTTGATTTATACTAAAATTTTATCTCATCGAATTCATACGAATACTCGCCTTAACCAATGCAATGGCGCGAATACGGCTCACCTGCACCTCTTTGTCGGCATGGTGTTGATTTTGTGACACAAGGCGAACATATCCCTCACGCTCGGAGCGCTGAATATACTTAATCGTAACATACTCCTCACCATCAATATCTATCGAAAGCAGATACATGTCGCCCCAAAAGATATCCTCCAAATCGTGCAATTGCTTGTAGAGCACAATATCGCCACTCTTCAATAGCGGATACATCGAGTCGCCCACAACATAGACGGCTCCATCGCATTTAGGCAAATTTGGAATATGGATATAGTTGATTGGACTGTATTGTCCCTGTTGTTCAAACAATGGAACAAGACCTGCTGTAGCCTCTATCGAGTAAAGTGGCACCGACTGCATCGGCATTGCCATCTCCGAAGTTCGGCCAAACGAAGAGGTCAAAGAGGGATTTGCATTAAAAATCTCGCCCTTTCCCGTTTCGAGCCAACTCGGATTTACATTCAAATCTTGAATCAATATATTTCGGTTACGAGAGGAGAGTCGCGCCTTACCTGTCTCAATCATTGACAGCGCCGTCTTGCCAACGCCAAGTCGTTGAGCCAATTGTTCTTGCGTCAGCCCTAAACTCTTTCGTATAAGTTTTAGTCGCTCTCCCATATATTCTATTAAAATCTTTTTATACAATTTTTGGACTTTTTTAGTATCAAAATTCATTTTTTGAACTACCTTTGTCCCTGCAAAGTTAAATATTTTCTTTGATAAAAACAAGTTTTTATTAACTACAAACAAAAAATAGATATGGAAACACAAATTTACAAACTTTCCGAGGAGGATTACGCATCTTTGGCCGCCTCCGTCAAAGGCAAATTGATGTCGCCATGCTACTTTACGGGGGTGGTAGAGACGGAGGGTGCATGTGGCGAAATCCTAAGACTTACGGCATCGCTTATTCTCTATCGTCGTCGCCCCGACAATCGCAATCAATACGAACGATACGACACCATTTGCGGAGTATCGGCAGTATGGTGGGATTTCCTCTGCGAGGGCGACGAAGGGGTTATATGGGACGACTTCGACTTCGAAAAATTTACTAAGTTTTTAATTGAAGAGGAGTAGCATGAGTCAAGAGATAACCTTCACAAAATTCGCCATGGAGATTTATCCGTTTTTGGATATTCAACCCTTTCATTCGGTCTATTATCGCGTACTTGAAGCCTTCGCTCGTGGAGATATTCGCCGCCTGATTATCACCATGCCGCCACAGCACGGAAAGTCGGTCGGGGCGACCACCCTACTGCCTGCGTATATGCTCGGATTAAACCCCGATATGCGCATTGCAATCGCATCATATTCAGGCAGTTTGGCTTCGCGCTTCAATCGCCGTGTGCAGCGTATTTTAGAGAGTCGCGAATATACCGATTTCTTCCCTGACACGACCATAAAACGAGGAGCTAAACCTGCCAACTATATTCGTACTGCAGACGAGGTTGAGATTATCGGACACGATGGCGCACTTCTCTCGGTCGGGCGTGAAGGCTCATTGACGGGAAATCGCGTGGATTGTTTCATTCTTGACGACCTCTACAAAGATGCAATGGAGGCAAATTCACCCATAATTCGTGAAAATTGCTGGGAGTGGTACACCTCGGTTGTGCGCACAAGAATGCACAACTTCTCGCGCGAGCTCATAGTATTTACGCGTTGGCACGAGGAGGACCTAATAGGCACAATAACGAGCAAAGAGCCATGCCGTGAGTTGCGAAGTTTCAGCGACTTGGAGAGCGTTGGCGAGAACGAGTGGCTATACCTCAATTTCGAGGCGATAAAGGCATCGCCTGCCTCCGAGATAGACCCTCGCAACCTTGGCGAAGCGTTGTGGGAGGAGCGCCACTCCGCAGCTCTCCTAAAACAGAAGCGCAACCTCGACACTCTGCGCTTCGAATGTATGTATCAGGGGCACCCATCTTCACGCGAAGGTCTGCTCTATGGCGACTCCTTTTCGGAGTACGACACACTCCCTCGCGACATTGTGCGATATGGCAACTACACCGACACTGCCGACACGGGAGATGACTACTTGTGTTCGATTTGCTACGCTGTCGATACTGACGGAATTATCTACATTTGCGACATGGTCTATTCGCGTGAGCCTATGGAGGTTACAGAGCGTGAGGTTGCCGAGATGTTATGTCGTAATCGCACCCGCACGGCTGCCATCGAGAGCAACAACGGAGGTCGCGGATTTGCCCGTGCCGTACAGCGTATTGCCACCACTACAAAGGTCGAGTGGTTTCATCAGTCGGGCAACAAAGAGGCGCGTATATTGTCGAACTCGGCAACGGCTCTCCACCTGCTCCGCTTTCCGAAGGGCTGGCAGCAACGATGGCACGATTTTTACACCCACCTGACAACCTACCGCCGTACATTTCACTCAAATCGTTGGCACGATGCCGCCGATGTTATTACAGGAATTGTCGAACGTGAAACAAGCAATGCTTTCAGAGCAAAAGTGTCGTTCATCAGATAAAAGCGAAAAAAACTTAAAAAAAAGAGCAATTTATTTGGTTATTTATAAATATAAGTGTACTTTTGTGGTTGAAAGGAGTAAGGGGACAGTGAGTCCCCTTATTTTTGTAAAAGACAAAAGAGGGCCAATTTAGCGTTAAGTTTATGGAAATCAAGGAGATATTAGCAGTAGCAGAGAGAGCATTGGAGGGTACGGATATGTTTGTGGTGGATTGTACAATAACACCCGACAACACCATAGACCTTATTTTGGACAGCGATACATCTGTATCGATTGATGCATGTGCTATGCTCAATCATGCCATAGGCGAAAATTTCAACCGCGATGAGGAGGATTACTCGTTGACGGTAGCTTCGGCCGGTATAGGCGAGCCGCTGAAGTTGGTGCGTCAATACAAAAAGCTCATTGGCGAGAGCGTAGAGGTGCTTCTCAAAAGTGGTGTTAAGATTTTGGCAACACTTGACGAGGTAACCGATGAGGCTATCACCATCTCCTATGATGAGGCGGTAGTTGTGGAGGGCAAAAAGAAGAAGCAGATGCAGCGCACCTCCCACGCCTACTCGTTCGACGAGATAAAGTGGACAAAAGAGTGGCTTGACTACAAGTAGTCAAATTGACAATTGATAATTAAAGGTATTTTTAATTACTTTCAGCGCACCCTATAACCCCCAGAACCCCTATTACCCCTATAATCGTTGCGCCTTGACAGGGGATAGGAGTTCGGAAAACGAAAGAAAACAACAAACAAAAACAATATAAATAAACAGACAAAACAATGAACAATCTTAATCTTATCAGCAATTTTGCCGAGTTCAAAGAGTTAAAGAACATCGACAAAGCAACAATGATTGGTGTATTGGAGGATGTATTCCGCCACGCATTGCAGAAGCAGTATGGTACCGACGAGAACTTCGATATCATCATCAACGATGACAAGGGTGACCTTGAGATTTGGCGTAACCGTGAGGTTGTGGCAGACGAAGATTTCACTGACGAGGTGTCGCAGATTGCTCTCTCGGAGGTTTTGAAAATTGACGACTCGTACGAGATTGGTGACGAGTACACAGACGAGATTCCATTCTCGGCATTTGGTCGTCGTGCCGTATTGTCGTTGCGCCAGAACCTCGCATCGCGTATTCTCGACTTGGAGAATGCAGGAATTTTCGAGGATTACACTTCGAAAGTTGGCGAGTTGATTTCGGGCGAGGTCTATCAGGTATGGAAGCGCGACATGCTCATTCTTGACGAAGACGAGAACGAACTCGTAATGCCAAAGAGCGAGCAGATTCCTAACGACTTCTATCGCAAGGGAGATACTATCAAGGCTATCATCAAGAGTGTTGAGATGGTAAATAACAAGCCAAAGGTTATTCTCTCGCGTACAGTAAACCTCTTCCTCGAGAAGTTGTTCGAGCAGGAGGTCCCTGAAATTAACGACGGTTTGATTACCATCAAGAAGATTGCCCGTATTCCGGGTGAGCGTGCCAAGGTTGCCGTAGAGTCGTACGATGACCGCGTAGACCCTGTTGGCGCATGCGTAGGTGTTAAGGGCGCTCGTATCTACACCATCGTTAAGGAGTTGCGCAACGAGAATATCGATGTTATTCAATACACTTCGAACACATCGTTACTTATTCAGCGTGCATTGGCACCGGCAAAGGTCTCTTCTATCTCTATCGACGAGGAGAAGAACACTGCATCGGTTTATCTCCAACCAGACCAAGTTTCACTCGCTATCGGTAAGGGCGGTTTGAACATTCGTCTTGCGAAGTTGCTCACAGGCTTCGACATCGATGTATTCCGCGAGTTAGACGAGGAGGATGTTGCGCTCACAGAGTTCGCAGACGAAATCGAGGATTGGATTATCGATGCTCTCCGCAACATTGGTTGCGACACTGCAAAGAGCGTTCTCGAAATGAATGCCGATACTCTTGCAAAGCGTGCTGACCTCGAGGTTGAGCAGGCAGAGAAGGTACTCGAAATTCTCCGCGCAGAGTTCGAGGAGTAATATCCACGATTAAAAGCTAATGGCTAATGGCTAAAAGCTAATAGCCTCGAATAATTGTTGAATAAGTAAAAAGATAAGATAGATAATGGGAAACGAAAAGAAGATACGCCTGATACGTATTGCAAAGGAGTTTAATGTTGGCTTAAACACCATCACAGACTTTTTGCACCGCAAGGGCATCGAGGTTGACTCATCGCCAAATACTCCGATTGATACCGACACTTACGCTATTTTAGAGAAGGAGTTCGGTAAAAATCGCCCAAGTGGCAGTGAGTTGGATAGTGTCCGCGAAAAGATAAACAAGAAATCCTCCGTAAGCATTGAACCTGAGGCTAAGCCAAAGGAGGAGAAGCGTACCATTGAGGTCAAGGAGGAGGTTGTACAGCCTAAGATTCTCGGCAAAATAGAGCTCTCACCTAAGAAGAAAGTGGAGGCTGCACCGGCTCCGAAAAGCGAGGTAAAAGTTGAAGCTCCGAAGGTAGAGCCAAAGCAAAAGGAGGAGGTAAAAGTTGTTGAGAATTTGGTAGAAGAGCCGAAGAAGAGAGAAGATGTTTTCCGTGCTACCGAGGCACCTACTCTTGCTGGGCCACAGATTCTAGGCACAATGGACGTTTCGGGAATGGTTGCAGGTGGCAAGCGTCATCGCAAGCGTCTTGATAAGGCTAAGGTTGATATCTCGAAGCAGCATAACAATGCTCCAAAGGGCGGTAACAACCAGCAGGGAGATAAGAATAGTAACAAGTTCAATAATAAGCAGAACAACCAAAACCAGCAAAATCAGGGTGGTGGCAAGAAGAATAAGCAAAAGCCGCAGCCAAAGCCTATTGTTCGCCCAGAGGTGAGCGATGAGGAGGTATCGAAGCAGGTTAAGGATACTTTGGCTCGTTTGACCGCCAAGGGTGCGAAGAATAAGGGCGCAAAGTACCGCCGTGAGAAGCGCGAGGAGGTACGTGAGCGTATGAACGAGGCTTTCGAGCAGGAGGCAGCAGAGAAGAAGATTCTCAAAGTTACCGAGTTCGTAACTGTAAGTGAGGTGGCTACAATGATGAATGTGTCGCCTATGGAGGTTATCTCGGCTTGTATGAACCTCGGTTTGATGGTGTCGATTAACCAGCGACTCGATGCAGAGGCTTTGGTAGTTGTTGCCGAGGAGTTCGGCTTCAAGACCGAGTTCGTATCGGCAGAGATTCAGGAGGCTATCAACGATGAGGAGGCAGATAGCGCAGAGGATTTGCTCCCACGTCCACCAATCGTAACCGTAATGGGACACGTAGACCATGGTAAGACATCGTTGCTCGACAATATCCGTAAGACCAACGTTACCGCAGGCGAGGCGGGAGGTATCACCCAGCACATCGGTGCATATTCGGTAAATTTGAACGGACAGAAGATTACTTTCCTCGACACTCCGGGCCACGAGGCGTTTACTGCGATGCGTGCGCGTGGTGCGAAGATTACAGATGTTGCGATTATCATCGTAGCGGCAGACGACAAGGTGATGCCACAGACCGTAGAGGCTATCAACCACGCCCAAGCAGCAGGCGTTCCTATGGTATTCGCAATCAACAAGATTGATAAGCCTCAGGCTAACCCTGACCACATCAAGGAGCAACTCTCTCAGATGAACTTGCTCGTGGAGGATTGGGGAGGTAAGTACCAGAGTCAAGATGTATCGGCAAAGCAGGGCCTCAACCTCGACAAGTTGCTCGAAAAGGTTTTGCTCGAAGCCGAGATGCTCGACCTCAAAGCCAACCCTAACAAGAAGGCGAAGGGTACGGTTATCGAATCGACTTTGGATAAGGGACGTGGTTATGTTTCGACAGTCCTCATTCAGGAGGGAACACTCCGCGTAGGAGATGTTATTCTCTCCGGTATCTACACAGGTCGTGTTAAGGCGATGTTTGATGAAAACGGTAACAAGGTTAAGGAGGCAGGACCTTCGACACCTGTTCAGTTACTCGGTCTGAATGGTGCGCCACAGGCGGGAGATTCAATCAACGTGATGGACGATGACCGTTCGGCACGTGAGATTGCCAACAAGCGTGACCAATTGCAGCGTATGCAGGGCATTATGACTCAGAAGCACGTAACACTCGACGAGATTGGTCGCCGTATCGCTATCGGCTCTTTCAAGGAGTTGAACATTATCGTCAAGGGTGATGTTGACGGCTCGGTAGAGGCTATGTCGGGTTCGCTCATCAAGCTCTCGAAGGAGACCGTACAGGTAAATGTTATTCACGCTGCCGTAGGTCAGATTTCGGAGAGCGATGTTTTGCTCGCTGCCGCATCGAATGCTATTATCGTAGGTTTCCAGGTGCGACCTTCGGCTGCTGCGCGTAAGGTTGCCGAGCAGGAGGAGATTGAGATTCGACTCTACTCTATCATCTATGACGCTATCAACGATATCAAGGACGCTATCGAGGGTATGTTGGAGCCTGTAATGAAGGAGGAGATTGTCTGCTCAATCGAGGTACTCGAGACCTTCAAGATTTCGAAGGTCGGAACTATCGCCGGAGGTATTGTGCGTGAGGGTAAGATTACCCGCCACACCCCTATCCGCGTAATTCGTGACGGTATCGTTATCCACACCGGTCGTCTTGGCTCGCTTAAACGATTCAAGGACGATGTGAAGGAGGTTACTTCGGGTATGGATTGCGGATTGAATATCGAGTCGTACAACGATATCAAGATTGGCGATATTATCGAGGGATACGAGCAAGTTGAGGTTAAGCGCAAATAAACGGAAAACGGAAAACGGAAAACGGAAAACTAAAATTCCAAATATTCAAAATCGGAGGCGATGAGGCTATTTTTGTGCGTTACGCAGTGGCGGAAACCGCAGCATAGTAAGCCTATGTGAGGATTTACGGTACAAGTAAGGTGCAAAAAGAGTCCATCGGAACGATTTTCAAGCAAAGAGTAAAACCCTAAAACTAATAAAACTATGGCAATTAAATTTGTTACTCCGGAAGAGGCCGTCAAAGCGATTAAATCGGGCGACCATATCCATCTTTCATCGGTAGCTTCGGCACCGCAGTGTTTGATTAAGGCTATGTGCGAGAGAGGTCGTGCAGGCGAGTTGAAGGACGTGCATATCCACCACCTCCACACTGAAGGTCCTGCACCATACGCAGAGGCTGAGTTCGAGGGCGTATTCCAGCTCGACTCGTTCTTCGTGGGCGGAAATGTTCGTAAGACCACTCAGGCTGGTTTTGCTGACTATATTCCAATCTTCTTGAGCGAGACACAGAAGTTGTATCGCTCGGGTGCTGTACCTTGCAATGTGGCTATGATTCAGGTTTCGACTCCTGACCAGCACGGCTACGTTTCACTCGGTACCTCGGTAGATGCAACATTGGCAGCTGTTGAGTGCGCTGACACCGTAATAGCCGTTATCAACAAGTATGTTCCTCGTTCGTTCGGTGATGCTATGATTCACTCTTCGAAGATTGATATCTTCGTACAGGACGACCAGCCACTCGAAGAGGCTCACTTCGCAGAGCCAAACGAGGTAGAGACCAAGATTGGTAACCTCTGCGCAGGTCTTATCGAGGACGGTGCAACATTGCAGATGGGTATCGGTGCTATTCCTAACGCCGTACTCGCACAGTTGGGCAACCACAAGAACCTCGGTGTTCATACCGAGATGTTTGCCGATGGCGTACTCCCACTCGTAGAGAAGGGCGTAATCAATGGCGAGGCAAAGAATATCGATAAGGGTAAGATGGTTTCGACCTTCTTGATGGGTTCGCAGAAGGTTTACGACTTTATCAACGACAACCCGGGCGTATTGATGATGGACGTAGGCTATACCAACGACCCATTTATTATCGCAAAGAACGACCGTGTAACCGCTATCAACTCGGCATTGCAGGTTGACCTCACAGGTCAGGTTTGTGCTGACTCGCTCGGTCGCAAGTTCTACTCAGGCGTAGGTGGTCAGATCGACTTTATCTATGGTGCTTCGTTGTCGAAGGGCGGTAAGGCAATTATCGCTATGCCTTCTATCACCAACAAGGGTGTTTCAAAAATCTCTGATGTACTCACTGAGGGTGCAGGCGTTGTTACTACCCGTAACCATATCCACTGGTTTGTAACCGAGAATGGTGCAGTAGATTTGTATGGCAAGAGTTTGCAGGAGCGCGCTCGCCTGATTATCTCGGTGGCTCACCCATCGGCTCAGGAGGCACTCGACGAGGCAGCGTTTAACCGATACGGAAGTCATCACCATTATATTAAAAGCTATATGAAGAAGTAGCAGATAGTGAAGGCTTTAAGGCTTGGGGAGGTTGTCGGTAATGCGATAACCTCCCTTGCTTTTAATATAATGTGATGACCTTGTGTTACCCACCCCCTAAATCCCCCTCCTGTGAGGGGGACTTATTTTTGCGTGGCAAAATAAGTCCAAGCGTGTTACCTATCCCCCAAACCCCCTTTCTGTAAAGGGGGTTTGGGGGAATTAGTGAATTTAGTGAATTTTCTCTAAACTCTCTAAACTCCCTAAACTCCTTAAATTCCTTAATCACCTTTAATTGGCGCACCCTCTTGCTCAATCAAAAATAATTTTCTAAATTTGTGGTGCAATCCTCGGATTGCGGACATAATTAGTGAAAGTGTAAGTTTATTCACAGAGAATAAATCTGGTAAATTTAGAAGAGTGAATAGGCAGACAATTTCTTGCGTCATACCCTGCAATGGGGTATAGGCGTGAGGTTGTTGCTTATTTTATCTTCGAGGCTTACCAGAGCCCATTCTCTTATAATAAGTTTCCAGCACCACGCTTTCTTTTTGTATTACTCCATTTGGTGTTGATGGGATTAACCTAATATGAGTTATATGAAAATCGAAAATTATGAGATTCGCTACACTTCATTAAACAATACAGTAATATGGCCACACAATCCTTTGGCATTTGGTTCGAACATGCGCTCAAACTCATACGAAAATGGAAAAGGAATTATGAGATTTGATGCTCCAGTTACGATAATAGGAGATAGTGCCTTCCGGGATTGTAACCTGCTGACAAGTATTACTATTCCTGATAGTGTTACTGAGATTAGATGCCATGCTTTCTATAGATGTAGTAAATTATTAGAAGTTTCAGGCGGCTCTAACATTTCTTATATTAGAGCTTATGCATTTTCGGGATGTCTGTGTCTAAAGAATTTTAATATACCTGAGAGTGTTACAACAATTGGATATAGCGCTTTTAGTGCGTGCCATTCCTTGACAAGCATAACTATTCCTGACAAAGTTACTCATATTGAGTACAACACATTTAGTAGTTGTCGCAATTTAACTAATGTAAAGATAGGGAATGGTGTTACTCATATATCTCACGAAGCCTTTCTTTTTTGTATGAGTTTAACAAATATTAAGTTTGGTAGTAATCTTACGTCTATTGCAGAGTCTGTCTTTAAGAATTGTATGCGCCTAAAAAATATAGACATACCAGATAGCGTTAAGGAAATTGGAGAATACGCATTTGAGGGCACAAACTTAACAACTATAACTATAGGCAAAGGTGTCGACTTCATTGGAAAGCATGTATTTGCATGCAAAAGTCTAGAAAGGATATATTGCAAGTCTTTAAACCCTCCTATGCTCTGGGATTCTGGGCTTGAAAGGGCATCTGCGAATATTCAAATATATGTACCAGCTAGTGCAATAAGCGTATATAAATCTAATAAAGATTGGGGTAAGTTTGCCAATCATATTGTTAGCTATTATATGTATTATTAAATAGAGTCTGATAGCATTTAACAATATATGTTTCCATGATAGATAATAAGTTATACCTTTGAGTACAATATATTAAAAGTTATATGAAGAAGTAATCGGGTTACCGAGACTTATCGTATATGTAAAGCCTTCCCATTTTCGGGAAGCCTTTCTTATTATCTGAATATCATTGCATGAATTGCAACCATCAGCCGATCCATTGCCAACAACATCTTGCGCAATATCGGAGTATGTCGCCTACCGTGACGTTGCCACCATCGCAACAAATCTATCTTCAACAGATTATTTACCGGAACACAAAACTCCTCAATACGACACTGTCCAACCAACTGCATAAGACGAACATAGACCATCTCGAAATCCGATTTAGCAAACGCCTTGTCGCTCATAACAAGCAGATATTTTCGGAAAACTATCCTGATGCGATCGGCTACAATATTTCTCAGAAATGCTACTCTCGCCACCGAGCGTACCGACCTCGAAAACATCACAAAGTAACGAGCCATACCCTCAGTAACGGCAACCAACTGCGCAAGGCTACGCATCTGCACCTTCGTGTCCATCGTCTGCCCCTCGCGAGCCACATTGTAGCGATAGAGTGGAATATCGGCAAAGGCTATTGTCTTAGCCCTAAACAGCGGATAGAATACCCACTCTTGGTCAGTATACGACACTCCCTCGCTCTGGCGATACTTCATTTTGCGGAGCAATGCCGTACGATAGCACACCCCATGCATAGTAAAGAATCGTATTGCACCATCGGCAACAACCCTCTCAACGTCATAGGTCTTGCCATACTCATACACCCGCTTGCCGTATATATTGTACTCTACCCGATGCTCTCTACGACCGCCCACCTCCACAAATGGTGTCACAACCATATCCACGCCTTGCACTTTGCGCAGAAATGCAATATACTCCGCTACACGCGAGCCGTCAAAGCAATCATCAGCATCGAGAATCTTGACATACTCGCCCTCCACCTGCGCCAATGCCGCATTTATGGTCGAGCCATAGTTACCATTCGGCTTATCTATCACTCGCACAGTTTCGGCATACCTATCGGCATATTGTCGTGCAATACGCAGAGTCTTATCTGTGCTTCCATCATTAACGATAACTATCTCCAACGCGGCTAACGATGGCGTACGAAGCACCGACTCCACGCACTGCGCGAGATAGGCCTCCATATTGTAGGCAGGAACTATGATTGAGAGTAGTTTCATTGTTCGGAAGTTGTATCGAATGACAATCTGTATGGTGCGTGATTTATCTGCTCCTCCTCGGGTAGGACAGGTCGTAAATTAGGATAGTGGTGTCGCAGATAGACCTCTATATTTCGCGGAGCCTTCACCATCATACCACCGAACTCCATATCTACCGTATTCTCAATATCGGCGCGAGCGATTTGGTCCTTCGGCATTCGTACGATATTTACGCGCTCGGTATTGCAACGATTGTAACGCCCCAATACGCTATTCATTTTACGATATATCGCTTTACGCGAGAGCAACGACACTACTACTCGTATTGCCGCACAACTTATCCACGATTTTGGCAGTGGCGCATCTATTTCACACTCTCCGCAGTGTTTCCACAGCCATATTTCCTTGCCCATAAAGCAATTTATCCAGAACTTCGCCGCAAAGCGATGCAACTTTTCGAGCCAAGCATTGTCGGGGATTCTATCATACGGGAAGATATCGACAAAAATACCGTGGTGAATATCCATATTACGCCAAATCTCCTCCACGAAAAGCGTATTATTGCGCTTAACCTTTGCAAAATAGAACGGAGTATTCGACTCGGTACCAAACCACTCCAAGAAATACTCAGGCGAGAGGTGGGCAGGAGCCTCACGCAAAAATCGTTCGTAATTCTCGCGCGTCATACCCACATCAATATCATCGTCCCAAGGCACTATGCCCTTGTTATATAGGGCACCTATTGCGGAACCACCCTGAATAAAATAGGGAATACCACACAATTCACAAACGCGAACAACCTCAGCCAGCGTACGATACAACTCCTTATGGAGCCTTTGCAAATCCTTTTTGGCGTACTTCATACTCTACCCTATTGAACCAACAAGTTACATCCTCTGATATCGCTCTGCGAGATACGACCTTCTATGCGAAACGAGCCATCATCATAACGCATACCCATATCCTGAGTCGCAATAAAGGCACAGGAGTGGCGATTTGCTAAATCTATAATATCCAAACCACCGCGACACCCCACCCCTAAGCGAGCAAATGGATTGTTGACATCTCGCACAAGCACCTGCATCCACTTTGGTGTACGGAAAACTCCATCGCCCAAAGAGTAGGCCTGCGACAACAACTCTGCCATACCATACTCCGAATGGATACTATTCACGCCAAATGCAGAGCAAAGAATGGCATGTAACTCACTCTTTGGCAACTCCTTACGTCTACCCTTCATTCCGCCGGTCTCCATAACCACAGTGTTCTCCAACTTCGGCGCATAGTTCTCTGCCAAATCAAGCAGTGCATACGTTACACCAAGCAGAAGTTTCGGGTTTGGATCACGCGACATATCGTTCAACAGCTTCTCGTAATCGTGAAGATAAAATCCTCCACCTGCACTTGCCTTAATAAGATGCTCAGCCATATAGACCAAAGAGGAGCCTTGGCGTTCGAGATACGATGGCAACAGAGCATAAATGCTACATTCGCGTTCGTCAACATAGAAGTGGCGAAAGGCCTCGGTGAAGGCTCGCTCATAGAGGGATAGGTCGGCTACATAGTGGCGCGACTGCACCATTCCGGTCGTAGCACTCGAAGTGAAGACCATCTCCGCCTCTTGCTCTCCGCAATAGACCTTGTGCGACTTGAATATTTCGATTGGCAACATCGGAATATCCTCCACATGTTGCACCTCGCATGGTTTCACGCCAAGCAATCGAACATACTCGGCATAAGGCGCACAATGTTCCGCCTGAAATCTAAACAGACGCAACGCCTCGCGCTCAAACTCCTCTTGCGAGCATATCTTGAATATATCGTCGTACTTGGTCATATAACAAAGATAAGGAAATAAAATGGAAAATAAAAAATCTTGGAGATAAATGTGTTCATCGGGCCAAATTCACCGAAAAACAAAAAGGGTATCGAGATGATTTCTCAATACCCTTTGAATATCTATCGTATCCGATACTAAATCGTCTGTCTTGGATCGCTCGCCTGACGAATCGAGAGTTTCAAGACCTGCTGCTCGTTCCAACCATCGATATACGATATCTGGAAATTGACGATACGAGGTTGCAACTGATTATTTTGAGATACAGTCAGAGTCACCACGTTGTTCTCAATATGGAAATTGGTGATTACACTCGGATCCGGAGTCCAAGCCTTAAGTTGCGATGACAGCACGTCTGTACGCAAACGGAACGAGTAGTCACCTCCGGTCCAATCAACCTCCATACGAGGAACTCCTGTCTCCTCTGAGAACAGATGCTTCGATGTCTCATGGATTTCAAGTGCCTCATCGAAACGTCCCTTCTGCTTAATCACAACAGTATCGGTACGTGTCTCTGCAGCAACAACAACTTGAGCTGCTCGCTTGTCGTTATTATTCTGCAAATACTTGAATTTAAGCACACTGTTGCCAGAACCTGGACGAGATGTAACGTCAGTATCGGCAAACGACAACCACTCTTGTCCCGAAACGATTGAAGCTGTGTAATCCACATTCGAAACAACACTAACGGCAAAATTACCCTCGGTACTTTCGCAAACTACCTCATTAGCGTAGATACCCAACGAAACAATAGGCACATACTCAGGATAGTATGGCGAGGAGCACGACACAACAAATGTCGCAGCTGCCAATATTAATACATATATCTTTTTCATACCTCTAAATACTATTTACTTTGTCGGATATTCATTACACAAGTCTCTCCTGTATCCAGGCGACGAACATAGAATGTTGCGTAACGCACGGTAGTCTGGTTGTTGTTAAACTGCAATGGCAGATAAACCGAACCCGAACCTCTAACCTTACAGAACTTATCTGTTCCTTTGAACTTCTCAACACCCTCTACGATATAGGTTTTGTCGGTAATAACATTACCCATCTCGTCCTTGAGAGGTTTTCCGTCAGCACCTTTTCGAGCTGTCAAATAGTGATCATTCAACCAACACCATGCTGAACCATTTTCGGTCTCCAAGGTAGCCTCCCACGAACCTGTCGAGGTGATGTTAATATAGTGGAAGTTACCCGGAATCTCATCTGGGTGAGCAGATGCAGTCGATGCTAATGCCAATGTTCTATTTGTCAATGACAGCGAGATAGTTGGCTCAAACGGCTTAACACACGATGTTACGACTGCAGCCGTAAAAAACACCGATAATATAACTAATATCTTCTTCATTACAATCCGTATTTATCGTATTCTTTATTATCCAAATTATAGTTTGACAGAACTACCTGCACGTCAGGAATTGGATAGTACTCACGGCATGGGCCTGCCAATACATTCTGTCGGAATACATCATATGTTGCATGTTTTGCAATTTGATCATGCCATATACCCCAACGAACAAGATTGTGACGACGAGTGAACTCTCCGAACAACTCACGAGCCGACTCCTCCTGCAACTCCTGCATAAAGAGTTTCTCGTCTGCGTGTCCGCCACTCAAAATCTCGAATCCTGCACGCTTCTTAGATGCATTCAAATAAGCAAAGGCTGCGTTCCAGTTACCTACACGCATGTTAGCCTCAGCCAAATCGAGAACGACATGAGCAAAGCGGAAGATCTTCAAGTTGTTAGAGTCCTGAGTATAGACCATGCCCGGACACCAGAACTTATCTCCCAAGTGTGGCTCACCGGTAACAACATTCTTCAACTTATCGAATAGATGCATACCCGGCTCCTCTGTCATATCGACCTTGTTATCAACAGGATTAACGCGTCTGCCCTTGTAGCACCATGCTAACCAGCCACCGCCACCTTCAACCTCGTGAATACCCTCTGTACCAATCTTGGTAGCATCGTATACCGAACGGCGCTTATCGCTTGAATTGTAAGGCATCAATCCCTTCGCAACAGGGTTTCCCTGATAGTCGGTATACGAAGTATAATAGTACATATACTTAGTAGGCTTATACTGAGCTGTTACTCGAGCATTGTCACCCAATTCAGGAATACTGATTCCGTCATATATATCACTTCGTATAGACATATCAATGCTCTCGTCCTCCACCAATGCATCGTCATCTGCACCACCCTCTGACGTATTTGTCTTACGAGATGGCATACAACGTGTTGCAAGACCTTGAGTTAATTTGAAACCATAATCTTTCGCGTAAGAAGGTATCTCGAAGATAGACTCCGCTGTATAACGATTACGGAACATTACGTCCTTAATAGAATATGCCATAAGTGCGTCCTCTGGGTGGTACTCGGTTTGACCGGTCTCGATATTGGTTGTAGTCGCATGTGAAGCATAAACGTCCTCAATAGGCTTGAAGAACTTGATAGCCAAATCAAAACGATTGTTCCACATAGCCAACTTACCACCGATAACACAACCTACCATCATACCGATACGATACTCGTTTGCCGGATCGTATGTCTTAATCTTTGGCAAAGCCTGCTTCTGAAGCAACCACTCGTCCAACTGCTCCATCAATTGCGTACGAAGCTCTGTTGCCGACATACGAGGTAACTGCGAAATACGCTCGTTGTTTGCATCGGTAACCTCCTCGAAATAGTAAGGAACATTTCCGAAGTTGATGGTCAAAATGTAGTAGTAGAATGCTCGCAAGATAACACACTCCGCAAACATTGGAGCCTTCTCTTCATCAGTAAGTGGCGCACGCTCCAATGCTGCATACATAGCATTACAACGCATTACACCAAGATAGCACTGATTCCAGATAGTACTACCGAAACGAGGCTGTGCCTGTGTGTAGTTCGCACATGCATCGTACCATGAGGTACTCTTATAGTAGATTAAGTCTGCCGCTGCCTCACAAACCTCAAAGTAGTCGGCATTCGCATAGATACTTCTTAACGGAATATAGCAACCATTAAGACCTGTCATGCACTGTGGTACGGTTTGATAGTATGTCGATGGATCCGAGTTGGAAAAGACCTTCTCCTCGATAGTACAACCAACAAGTGCAATTGCTGAAAGTAGTATTAAAAATATCTTCTTCATAATTAGTAGCGTAATTGAATTGCAATTGAATAGTTACGGTTCTTTGGATAACGACCGGTATCGATACGCTTACCTCCGCTGACTGCGTCAGGGTCATATCCTGGGAACTTTGTAAAGAGAGCAACATTGTTAACCGATGCAGTCAACGAGATATCGCGCAAGAATCGTGTCTTCTTTCGCAAATCGAAACGATAACTCAAGTTGATATTCTGCAAACGCAAGTATGAAGCATCGTAAATAAATCTGTCACTACCAAACGAATCCGTAAGTGCTGCACCCGGAATGTTCGAGAATGGATTACGTGTTGGGTGGTATGCCTCCAACATTCGGCGGTCCTTATTAGATGTAGAACCTCCGACCATTGTAGTGAACTCCATCATATTATACATACGACCTCCGAGGCTATATGTAAAGTATACGCCCAACGACAAATTCTTGATAATCTTGAATGTGTTGTTGAAACCTCCATAGATAATAGGGTCTGCCGAACCGAGATAGATACGGTCCTTGTCATTCAATACACCATCGTGATTAACATCGGCATATCGTGCATATCCCTTAGTATTCCAGTTACTTACATAGGTCTTAGTCTGCTTATTCTGCTCGATCTCCTCGAATGTGTGCCATACACCCTCATACTGGAAGCCCCACAACGAGTTAGCAGGATAACCCTCAACGTAACCATAAATCATGTAACCACCACTGTTCTGTGTCGACACATAACCATACGATGTTACGATATTGGTAACCTTCGACGAGTTGTGCGACACGGTCAAGTTTGTTGTCCACTGGAAGTTACGGCGTGAGATATTTCGCGAAGTAAATGTAAACTCAACACCCTTATTCTCTGTATTACCGATATTTGCATAGCGCGAAGTAAAACCGGTAGAAGATGCATTCTGCATAGAGTAGAGCAAATCGTGAGTATACGCCATATATCCCTCCAACGACATAGTGATACGGTCGTTCAAAATCGAGAAATCAACTCCGACATTATACGAATCCGTACGCTCCCAAGTCAAAGTAGGGTTATTGATTCGGTTTGGATAGTGAGCCACGTCACGCGAATCTCCAAACAACCAACCGCCCTGCTGTGTTGTCAGCAACATCTGCGAAACATAACGACCAATTGAGTCGTTACCCGAACTACCGGCACTAATACGGATAGACAAGTCGGTCAACCACGATTTAGCTCCTCGCATGAATCGCTCATTGCTGATAGTCCATTTGAATGCTCCCGCAGGGAAGAAGCCCCACTGGTGACCTGCCGCAAAGTTCGATGATGCATCACCACGACCTGTAAGAGTAACGTGGTAACGACCACCGTACGAATAGTTCACACGGGCCAATATACCATAACGCTGCAATAACGAAGCCGAAGTGTTCTCAGTAAGCATTCGCTTATCCACCAAGCTACCCATATTGTAAGCTGTGATGCTATCATCAAGATAACCTCGACCACTTGCATATACATAGTCATTGCGGTTGTGCTGGAAGGTAAATGCACCTACAGCATCAAGCTTATGCTTCTTCTTGAATGTCTTGTTGTACGAGAGTGTGGTCTCGCTCAACAAGTTCTTAGTCTTACTATCCGAACGAGTTGCAGAACCTCCGTAGTGATAACGCTCTGCCACAGGCAATGTCGAAGGCGAATAGTAGAATTTCTCTGTATCGGTAAGAGTGTACGAGAATTGTGACTTCAAGCGCAAGCCCTTAGCCAATGTAAACTCTATGTACGGAGTCAATGTCAAGATTGTACGATCCTGCTCATTGATAATAGCCAATGCCTTCAAGTATGGCGAGTCATACACGCTACCACCGGTCGACTTACCGTCATCGCCCAATGAGTTCCACTTCGATGTAGGACTGTTGAGTGGGCTGATATTGGTAACAGCAGTTGCCGATGTTCCCGAAATATGGCTGTTTGCCTGATCGTTATGACGCAACGAATATTGGGTATTGATTCCCACTTTCAACCACTTGAAGATGGTGTGATCGAGCTTCAAACGACCATTCAACTGAGTCTGTCCCGAATTGATAACGATACCTTGGTTGTCGTTATAACCCAACGAGAAGTAGACCTTTGTACTCTTGCTACCTCCGGCTAACGAGAGGAAATATCTCTGCGAGAAGGCTTTACGGGTCATTACGTCAATCCAATCGGTACCCTCGCCATAAGCGGTAGGATTCTTGTATCTAATCGTACCTGTATATGTTGGCGGAGCCTGGTTACGATAAGAGTTGTTATTGTTAGTGAAATAGTCGTTACGATATTGTGCGAACTCTGCAGCATTCATCATATCCAACTCACGTGGCAATTCCGAAAGAAGGAATGTTGCCTTGAACGTAACATTCAACTTGTTGGCTTTAGCCTCGTGTGTTGTTACGAGGATTACACCATTAGCACCTCGCGAACCATAAATTGCCGTAGAAGAAGCGTCCTTCAATACGGTAACGTTCTTAATTTCGGCCGGATCAATGTCGGCGAAGTTAGATACTGCGTCCATAACTCCATCGACTACGATAAGTGGCTCATTCGATGCTGAGATAGAACGAGAACCACGAACACGGATTGAAGCTGCCGAACCCGGCTCACCATCGGTTGTCATAATCTCAACTCCGGCCAAACGTCCCTGCAATGCCTCGTCTACCGAAGCTGCTGCAGTATTTGCCAAGTCTTCCATGTTCACCGATGTAACTGCACCCGTCAAGTCGCTCTTCTGCTGCGTACCGTAACCGATAACGACAACCTCGTTGATGCTAACATTCTCCTGCTGCAGCACGATGTTGATGTTTGTACGGTTTCCTACGCGCTCTGTAACCTCGACATAACCGAGGAACGAGAATGAGAGCTGATCATCTGGCGTAGCCTTAATCTTATATTTACCCTGCATGTCGGTAGTTGTTCCGACACCTGAATTTCCTACAACGACAACAGTTGCACCAATCATTGGCTGACCGGTATTGTCAAATACCTGTCCCGTTATCGTGCGCGCCTTCTGCGCCATTGCTGTTTGGGCGAACAGCAGGGCAACCATGCAGAACGATGCGTAAATCACATTGCTAATTATGCGTTTCATCTGCTATTCCTCCCTTTTAAGTGTTACAATCATAGGATAGTGAGCAACCTGCATATCGTCTGCTACAAATGCTGTGTCGAAATCAAATGTTTGGAACATATTCCAGCATGTAACCGAAGCATACAAGAAGTTGCGTCGCGTTTCATTGATACCTGACGGAGTATATACCGAATGATGAATTGCATTACAATCCAACAAGAAGTTGTAATTCATCAATGCATTCACTCCAAAGTAAGGATCTTTTTCGTCAAGCGTTTCGCTAATAGAGAAGTATTTAGTCTTCTTTGCAAGGAACGCCTCCCAATCGAAATCGACTTCGCTATCGTAGTAATCTTTGCGCAAGAATTCGCGGTTATACTTAGTAATATCGAGAGGTGACTCTGCATTCATGCTCATTGCCCATACCCAATATGGATCTCTGATGAAGGCCTCATCATCATAGATGTATTTAAAGATATAAGCAAGCTCCGCCTTACGCTCTTCGAGAACGTCAGGGTCATATACCAACGGAGTCTTGCTGGTTGTCATCGCTGCCACCTGATCCTCCCAATCGCTCGGAATAGTATTTCTTGCAGGCAACAAATCTGTCACAATGAAGTGAATCTCATTTGCCACAAAGTGAAGCACTGCATTATTCAGAGTCTGACGCTGTGACAATGGGTATTGAGTATATGCCAACTCAGCCTTAACGAGAGCCGCCATAATCATTCTACCGTCATTGTTACGAGCGTACAACGCGTTCCAAGTAGGCACACCATCGTGCTGCTGAGCCTGAACATACTCATCAAGCCACGACTCGAACTCAACGTCCTGAGTATCGATGATAGCGCCCTCAGACTCGCCACTATTAGTATCTCTGACAACACTCTTAACGGTGGTAGGTGCAACAAACATCACCACATCTGCATTTTGAGCTGTCAGATACTCTCCAAATTTTTGCAAATCAAGAGCCTCCGACTCATTGAGGTTGCAATAGAGTGTCTTCATCTCCAAATTGGTCTTGATATCAAGAACCTCCGCATTTATATCGTAGTCACGCGATACCGGAACCTCTTTCGTACATCCAACCGAAAGGAGCGACACTGTAAATAGTATGTAAAGTATCTTCTTCATTATTTCACATTTTCAGGGTTAGTTTGTTCCGTTCCTGCCTCTCCGCCCGGAGTCTGCTCATTGCCACCTTCAGGCTGAGTGTTCTCTCCGCTACCCGGAGTCTGCTCATTGCCACCCTCAGGCTGAGTATTCTCTCCACTACCCGGAGTCTGCTCTGTGCCCTCACCAGGCTCATTACCCTCACCCGGATTTGGTTCTGGCTCTGGCTCCGGCTCTGGCTCCGGTGCTACATAAGCAGCCTGAGTCAACACACATTTTGCCGAGAATACCTCACCTAAAGCATCGGTAAATATTGCTACAATCTCAGCCGAACGCTCAGCACCATAATTGTTAGCGAATACGACCTCCAAATGTGTTCCATTTCCGAGATACTTAACGCTCTTTACCCAAGCCTGAGAAGCCGAGAATTTCAAGCTCGGACGACATTGGTCGGTAAGATTGGTATTAAACGGAATTTCACACTTTGCAACATCTGCCCCAACGGTAACATTCGGCAACTTCATTGACGGAGTAAGACCGCGTTGCTTCACAATAATAGTATCAACCTCGAACTTGTCGTAGGTTTCGAGAACCAAATAACCAACACGAGCAAAATTACGGTTATTTTGCCAAGATTCGTTAGAATCGTAATTGATGCGTACATTCTGGTTATTGAAGTTCCACTCAGACTTCGAAATCGAGCTGTCAACATGCAACCAATCACTCAACGAGCGAAGTTTCCATGCAAATCCCTCCTCTTCATTAGAGGTAACAGGCAACATGAATGAGCCAGCTGTAACAGGAACAATCTTCTCTGCAATCGGCCCGCCTTGCACCTCGACAACCTCCACCTTTGTGCAGCTGCCGAAGAGGAACAAAGCTGTTGCTAAAACGAGTAAATAAGTCTTATTCATAATCTTTTATATTTATATTATCAAACACTAAATTTACTCATTAACATCTTCGTTAGTGCCACCGTTCTCGGTGCCTTCATCCTCCGGATCCTCGTTGAACTTGCCATCTTCACCCTCGTAGTCACCTACTCCGTTATCCTGGTCAAGTTTCTTCGCAACAACCGGCTTAGATGCAACTGCGCACTTCTCAACCACAAACGGACCTCTAACTGCGGCCGCGATTGTTCCGGTTGCACTCGCAATCTCAACAACAAAGCTGTCGTATACTCCCGGAGCCATAGCAGCCCAGAGTGTCAACGGATTGTTGATTGTCGAACCCAAGCCCTCAGGGAAGTTGCTAACGGTAAGGGTGTTAGAACCATTTACGAGCATCTGCTCCACGTCTGTAGTAATAGAGAGATCTCCAACGCAATAGTTGTCATAGTCACCGTCTGCGGAGGTCTTACCCACCAGCATCTTCACTGATGTGATATCCTCGACATCGTACTCAATAACAACCTTTACAAGACCGGCATGGAAGCCAAAGTTAACCTCGCTACCTACGACATACGCCAAGAGCTCCGAGTTGTACATCAAATGGTCGAAAGGACTCGCATAGTACTGCTGCACAGCAGGAACGGTTACTCTACCCTCCTTGCCTGCAGGAATACCACTCTCCAAGTAAGGCATATAGACGGTCAAATCGCCACCTACTTCGTTTCCGAAGAAGAATGCCTCACTATCGCCAATAGTAGATTGCACAGGGAGGTAGCGCTCATTCACACCTGCTCCTGTACCATAAATACCGATAATGTGATCTTTGTTCCACGAGAAATTACCGACTCCCGGGTACCCCTTCAAAGTGAGGGGTGCCACGGTTGCCTTAATCATCGTGATGACATCGCTTCCATTATCATCTGGCAATGTACTCTCAGGCAAGCGCTCGGTACAAGATACCAACGCCAACGAGAATACTGCCACAATGCAAAGTAATGATTTCATCTTAGACATGTGTTTTATCTTTTATATTATCAATTATTATCGTCTAGCCATTGGCTCTGGTTCTTCACCTTCGCCACCTTCCGGTTGCTCTTCAGCCGGTACATATAGTTCACAACCATCGTATGGTTTGTCTGCTACAATCGACTCGAATGCCTCTTTCGACCAAAGCTCGCCATAGATAGCATTCATGAAGTTTGTTGCATCAACATTACGCACCTCAACTGTGTTGTACCATACTGAACCACCCACATAGCAGTTCTTCACTCCTACCGGCCATGGACCCTGATCCGACAGATAAATAGCAACTTCGCTGTTTGAATTTGCAGAGTAGGTAAACATTCGCGGAACACCAACAATAGCACCTACGAATTGAGTAGCACCCTCCAACGCATAGACTGCGCCGGTGTTGCGACAGAACTCCATACCTCCACGGTGTGCCATAAGTGCACCCTCGCGCTCAGATGGCTTAACTGCCGACCAATAGTAACCAGCGATACCTCCAACATATCCTGTACCGCCTACGGCACCCTCATTTACTGCATACTCAACACGGCAGTACTGATGCTCAGGCATATAGTCAGGGTAAGCATTATTGGCGCCATCAGCACTCTTAACAGCATAAGCTGCACTTGTAAACTCACGCAAGATACCTGCGATACCTCCTGCATATATAGGTTTAGGACCATATCGGTTATTCATAACAACTTTACCGCCCTCACGTGCAACAACGATATCACCGGTATTGATGGTTGGATCGTCCTCTGTACCGGTAATCTTAACATACCAGCTTCCACAACCGATAATTCCACCAACTACACCCGCAAAACCGTAAATACGGCCTGAGTTCTTACATGACTTTATCAAGGCATTACAAGCATTCTCACGAGTTGTAGTTAATCCGCTAGCATTGTCAGCGTTAGCTGAATGGCCGATACCACCGCAATAGTGACCAACAATACCTCCAACAACTGTTGTCTCAACACTCTTGTTATTAGACATCACGCCGTTGCTACGATCGAACTGAACCGAACCTGTATTCTCGCAATGGTCGAATACCAAATTGATTAAACCGTAGTGTTGTACGAATCCCGCATGTCCCATATTACCTGTTCCGAGGATACCGCCTGCATAGTTGTAGTTATATCCATCGTTAAGGTTCATTGCAGTAGAGAGATAATCAATATTTCCGCTATTCTTACATCCTGTGAATGTAATATTCACTCTGGTCTTATACCACAACGAGCTAGCACGGTCTCCACCGGTATTAAGAACCTGACCAAGGATACCACCAGCACATTGAAATACCGAAGCACCTGTCTCACCATAGTGAATTGCACCCTCGTTGATACACTGATTAAAGTTCACATAGTGCTCAGCATAATCTGGTGCTTTTGACAAGGTTACATCGCTCGTAAGAGTGGTATAGTAACGGTAATCAAAACATGTAGCAGCGATACCTCCCAAGTTGATAAAGTAGGCATGAATCATCTGCTTAGAGTTAATAATTGTTCCGACACCTGCTCTCTCAACCGAAATCTTACCTTTGTTGGTAACAGATGTAAAGTCGAGATTGCTGACAATAATATCTGCAACACCTCCTGCAATGCTCAAACACTTAGCACCTCCTGCATTAGGAACAGATACAGCTGCATTATTTGCACTACCGGAGATTGTATATTGAGTCTCTTGTCTTGGTCCCGTTAAGTAAGATAGGTCAAACATACGACCAATCAAACCTGCTACATTTACACGGGTGAACAAACGCTTGTTCTGACGGTCATAATCGTCAACATCGGTCCATTGATAGTCACCATTAGACTCTGTATCGGCAGATGGCGAACAGAGAGTTGCCGAAGGAGTACCCAAGATAGTAACCTCTCCGTTATTGATTATGCCCGAGAAAGTGCATGCATAAGCTGCGGTGACCTCCTCAGAAGTAAATACGCGACCAATGATACCTCCAACATCGAAACGCGAAGTTGCAAGGTCGCCGAGGTAGCTGATACGCAATGGACTGAGAACGCACTCATGCTCAACCTCACCATTGTTCACACTATCAACTACATCCAAGTCTGTCATACCAATAACACCACCAATTGCAAGTGCTTGATCGTGGTAGTTAGCGTACTCATGAGCATCGACCTTCTCTGCATTCTCAGTACCTACGAGTGGAGATAACTCACCTGCATTACCCTTCGAAGTAACATCGCCATCGTTAGTACAATTGAAAACAGGTGCCTTAATTGCTCTACCTACGATACCTCCTACGCATGCGCCATCGCGCGCGATACCTTTATATATAACTTCACCCGAGTTATAACAATCGTAGATGGCTCTATCCTTAGTAATAATATTAGCTGAAACTGGATAGCTGACACCCATATCTGCGTATCCAAAAAGACCACCAACATAGAATGTATCAGGATAGTTATAAGTCTCGGTATTATCAAGCACCTCCACTACGCCACTATTAACGAGTTTGCTTATAGCGCCACTTGATGCATGTGCAGCACCAAATGCTCCTCCTACATAGATTTCAGGAGCTTGTCCGTCAGCTACAATTGACACATTACCCTGATTAGACATGTTGAATGCACCACCGGTCATTCCGCTAATCTTGGTTATGGCCAAAGCGTTAATATAATTCGCATCCCACGACAAAGTAGCCAAACCGCCAAGACCGATAATACCTCCTACATATGCTCGAATAGAGGCTGTTCCTTGATAACGAACTACACCCGTAGAGGTATTCACGAACGCAATGGTATGGCTCTTGTCCTGATACTGTCCGCAATAACCACCCACATAAGCAATTGCCGATTTTCCCGAATATGTCACGGTTCCACTATTGTATACATTCTCGTTATCCTCCGATACAGCAGTAGTCGTACGGCTCGATGAACCAAAGATAGAACCAATATATGTCTCTGCGGTCGCTGTTGCCTTAGACTCGACATTTCCAGAGTTGTAACAACCCAAATACTTGACATTCATTTGGTATGTTCGGGAAATAATACCTCCAAGATACAACTGAGCAATAGTAACATCTTCTGCAACAAGGATACTTCCTGTATTAGCACAGTCTGTAAGCACAACATCTACGTTAGACATTGTTGTTCCCAACAAACCTGATACATTCAATACCTGAGCTGTTGTATCCGATATGGTTATCGAACCATTGTTCTTACACTCTATTATCTGATCGCACGACGAATGTACACAACCAAACAATCCCGACAAGTAGAGCAACACAATGTTTGTATCACTCAAATTATCAACAAACGAAGAGGCCTCAACCTTCGCCTTGTAATTAACATTTCCATCATTGTTACATGCTACAGCACGGTCAGAATCAAATACTCCGATACAACCCGAACTGAAAATGTCCGCAGCACCGCAATAGTCCCAAGAGAATGTAACATCACCTCCGTTACTACAATTCTCTGCTACTACAACACTCTCGCAACCGAGTGACTTCTGTCGTCCTGCTCTAACACCGATAACACCAGCAATAGCACTCTTTCGAGAGAGATCTACCGAAACTCTTCTGGTTCCATTACTTGACACCTTACCTGCTACATTGATCTCTGCCGAAGTCAAGTTGCTACAGTTACGAACCGCCTCAGACCATGTTGTTCCGATAACACCTCCGAGAACGAGATTTGCGTTACCACTGGTCTGGCTTGCTCCTGCAAAAGCACACTCTCCACGATAGGTAATCGAACCAGAGTTTACACAATCGTGAATATCCTTAGTGCCTTGTACTGCGTATGCTACAACACCACCAATATTACAAGTCGACATAATCTTGAACGCAGAGTCAAACAAGAGCTCTCCGCTATTCTCACAGTTAAGAGCAGAAGCCTTCTCCAACTTACCAATTACACCACCGATATTTGCGGTTGTAATCTGCTCATTGATTGTCATTGAGCCCTTATTCTCGCATCGCTCAATAGTGACTGCCGAAGCACCGAGTACACCTCCCCAATCGAGGTCGTACATCGGCTCGTTAATAGACAACTGACCACTATTTACATTATCAGTAAATGCTCCATCTGTAATATAACCTGCAACACCACCGATATATGGAGTAACCTTTGCGCTTCCCGAGTTATCGTCCCATTTAACAATACCGCCATTGGTATTCTCCACAACCTCAGGAAGTTTGTCATCTTTCTTACATGCGTAACCAACAACACCTCCGATACATGGAGTGTACTCCTTATCTATCGCATCGGCACCGGCCGCGGTTGTAACCAACACACTAACATAACTCTCCGAGAGCGATACTTTACCGCCATAAACACCGCCGACAATACCGCCAACATTGATTGTATCGAAGTTCTCGTCAACCGAGAGAGTCGAGTTCTTGTACTCGATAGTTCCTGTTGCCGAGCAGTTGAAGATTGTTCCAACCAAATCGCCATCTACCGACAACGAACGAGCAATAAGACCAACTTTTCCGTTAGCCTCCTCAACCAAGTTACCCTCAACACTAACATTCGAGATAGTAGCTACCGTATTCTCACCAAACAACGGAACAGTCAAACCCTTAATAGTATTGTTGCGGCCCTCGAAAACAGACTTGTAGCCAACAAGAGGCTCCCAAGATTTACCTGTCATATCTACGTCCGACACGAGAAGTGCGCCATTGTAGCCATTCTCCACAAATGAACCAGATTTAACCGCCTCTGCAAAGGCCTGCATATCTGCATCGCTACCGATAAGGAACATCTTGCTATCTGCCGAGAACTCCTGTGCAGGGAATTCGCGAACCTTTCCGGCCTTGAGTGCCAAATCACCCGTTGCATCGAATGTACGAACACATACCTGGCCCGACTGCGCCACGAAGTTCACCTCAAAACGAGCGTACTCACCACTTGGTATAGCAACGTAGAACACAGACTCCTCCGTGTCGCTAAGAGTGTAGCTGTCACCCTCAAAGTTGTAATAAACAGTCGAGGTTGCGCTCTCGCGTGCCTTCATTGTTCCAGGCTCAACATCGCCATCGGTTGCGCAATAGACATCAAACACACCGGCGATAGGCTCAGCTTCAACGGTCGATACCGAAACATACTTCAAGTCGACACTCTCTCCTGCCTTAGCCTTGATGCTGAAACGGAGTGCTGTTGCAAGATGCTTCATCTCGATAGCATCGAAACCGTTCGACCAAGCATACATCGGAGCGCTGTTTGGTGCAAACGTACCCTCGGTATGCTGTTGCTCTGCAGCAAACACTACCGGATAAGCTCCGCTCTCCGCATTGATAGCCACATCCTCTCCCTGATAAGGGTAGACGATATGATACGGAATAGTAATTCCAAGTGGCAAATCAAACACTGCAACGTTCGCAGCCTCCTCGTTGATGCGAATGCTGGTTGTCGGCTTACCATTCACAGCAAGGACATCACTCTCGCACCAAACAACAGGATACTTGTTCGACTCCTCGTCCTTCTCGCCCAATGCTGTACGAGAAGAAGCCGGCATCGATACCTGCAATGTCGGTTTTACTCCACCATTTACCAGTCCTGGCTCCGAAATGATAGGAGCCAAATCCTCGGTAGTATCCTGCACACAAGAGTAACTTGCGAGCAAAACTACCACCATCAAAAGTTTAGTAAAATTTTTCACGTTAATAGTTTTTAAAAGTTTGAAATTATTGTTTGTTGTATTGCTATTGTTTTTCAAATATCGCATCTTCATCGTCATCGCTCTTCCACATCTGCCGTTTTCCGTTCATTCGCCCTCTCCTGCGCGTATAATAGCGCGCGTACGCAGAAAACAAAAAAGATTACTCGCTCCGCACATTCGCGAGGCGACAAATCCCTTCAAATACGAGCTTACAGAAAACCACAAGCCCTCATAATTAACACTGTTTCATAGTTTTAAAACTCTTCCACACAAGGCAAAGTCAAACCATGTGCTTCTCATTTATCCAATTGGTGTTACAAAGGTACAAAATATTTTTATATCTGCAATAGTTCTTTTATCATTTTTTTATAAAAAAAACATCAGTAAAAACATCGAAATCAGCAACGCCCTCACTACCACTCTATTGGACCTCTTCCGCTCTTCTCAAGATAATCATTCGCCTTAGAGAAGTGACGCGAGCCGAAGAATCCCCTATATACCGAGAGTGGAGATGGGTGGACAGCCTTTAATACCAAATTTTTCGACGCATCAACCATTGCACCCTTCTTTTGGGCATAACTACCCCATAACATATAGACAACGCCCTGTTTTTGCTCCGCAATAAGTCGTACCACCGCATCAGTAAATTGTTCCCAGCCTCTGCCTGCATGCGATGCCGCCTCATGCGCTCTCACTGTCAGCACAGCGTTAAGCATCAGCACTCCCTGCTCTGCCCATCTATCAAGATTACCACTCATAGGAACAGGCTTGCCGATATCATCTGCAACCTCCTTGAAAATATTGCGCAACGAAGGCGGAAAATCGACTCCGTCATCGACCGAAAAACATAGTCCATTCGCCTGTCCATCACCATGATATGGGTCTTGACCGATAATCACTACCTTCAACTTATCAAGCGGGCATTTATCGAATGCACGAAAAATATTTCGCGCAGCGGGGAATATCTGTCGCGAGGCATATTCAGCCTTCACAAAATCGACCAACTCCGCAAAGTAGGGTTTATCAAACTCCTCTTGCAACAACTCTTTCCAATCCTCGGCTATACGAACATTCATAGTGATAATTTTTTCAAGAGCGAAGATAATAATTTTACATGAAAGAATTGCACTTTTCTCCATTTTTTTACTACCTTTGTCTTGGACAACTACTAAAATTTACAATATATGAAGACTCTATTTACACTCTTGTTGGCTGCATTGACAATTTCATGTACCAACAATTCAAACAAAATCACACTTCTAAACAACGAAGATTTCAAGACAACCGTAGATGGCAAGGAGGTGTCACTCTATATGCTTATCAATGGTGACCTCGTGATGCAGGTGACAAACTATGGCGCGAGAGTAGTATCATTGTGGGCTCCCGACCGCAATGGCAACTATGCCGATGTGGAGATTGGCTACGAAAATATTGACCGCTACATCAACAATACCGGTGAACGCTATCTTGGAGCCGTTGTAGGGCCTGTTGCAAACCGTATCGCCAACGGCAAATTTTCACTTGACGGCAAGGAGTACACCTTACCTCAAAACAACAATGGTCAGACTCTTCACGGAGGAACACTCGGTGTGGATTGCATCGTTTGGGAGGTCAGAGAGGTTACCGATAGCAAAATTGTGTTCTACCGCATACTTCCCGACGGGCAAGATGGCTTTCCGGCAAACCGAGTAATCTCAATAACCTACGAGTTGACTCCGAACAATGAGTTTGCCGTATCGTACAAGGCAATGACCGATGCAAAAACCGTATTAAACCTCTCGCATCACTCGTTCTTCAATCTCGAAGGCGATGGCGAAGGCACAATTCTTGACCATGTACTAACCATTAAGAGCAAGGCGATAACACCGGTGAATGAGTTTCTTATCCCTACGGGCGAGATTATGTGCGTAAAGGATACTCCTTTCGACTTCAACGAGCCTCACGCTATTGGCGAGCGCGTAAATGCCGACCACCCACAATTAAAGGCAGGTGCAGGTTATGACCACAACTGGATTATCGACCGCGAAGACAATGGCGAGGTAATAAAGGTTGCAGATGTCTACTCACCAAAGAGTGGTCGCGGCATGGAGGTATGGACCGACCAGATTGCATTGCAGTTCTACTGCGGAAACTTCTTCGATGGCTCATACAATAACAAATTTGGCAAGCCTATCGTCTATCGTGGAGCAATTGCTCTCGAAACACAGCGCTATCCCGATGCGCCAAATCAGCCATCGTTCCCAAGCGTTGAGTTGAAGTCGGGCGAGGTTTACAAGCACACTTGCATTTATAAATTTTATGCTAAATAGTTGAATTTTTATGGCAAACTTAACACCAACTCCTCATATAGGAGCAAAACTTGGCGAGATAGCGGAGCGCGTCATTATGGCGGGCGACCCATTGCGTGCAAAGTTTATGGCAGAGCGTTATCTCGAAAACCCTAAACTTGTCAATCAAGTTCGTGGAATGTACTGTTATACGGGAACTTATAAAGGTAAAGAGGTTTCGGTAATGGGACATGGAATGGGCATTTCGTCTATCAGCATCTACACCTTCGAGTTATACAATTTCTACGGTGTAAAACGCATTATCCGCACGGGTTCAGCCGGTGCATATCAACCCAATTTACATATTGGCGATATAGTGATTGCGCAAGGCGCGTGCGACAACTCAAACTATGCAGCACAATACAATCTCCCTGGCACATTTGCGCCTATCGCTGACTACGAAATGTTGAGCGCAGCAGTAGAGAAGGCAAAGGCTATGGGCGTAAACTATGCCGTAGGAAATATTCTCGCATCGGAGATATTCTACAACGACAACCCCGAGGCGTGGAAGCAGTGGCAGAAGATGGGTGTTTTGGCTGTCGAAATGGAGGCGTCTGCACTCTATATGAACGCTGCGCGCAGCGGCAATCAGGCACTCTGTATCTGCACCATATCGGACTCGCTCGTAACCCACGAGGAGACCACCGCAGAACAGCGCGAAAAGACCTTTACCGATATGATGGAGATTGCTTTTGAGATAATTTAGCAAAGACTTATGAAGAGATTTTTAGCTATTGCGCTTGCGGTTATTTACATAGGTATCGGCAGTTCCTATGCTTGGGGGCGTTTCGGCCACGACATTATTGTTGAGATTGCAAAACGGCACCTCACCGAAGAGGCAAAGGCAAATATCGCCAAATATATGCCTTACGATATTACCACCGAGTCCTCGTGGATGGATTACCACCGTCACGACAAGGGCATCGCATATACAACCTCGTGGCATGTCTACAATGTTGATGAAAATCACGAGTACGACATGAACCCACGCCTTTACAAGGGCGATGCAATTCTCGCAATGAAGGTGTCGGATTTCAATCTCAAAAAGTATCGCGCATTGAGTGATTCGGCAGTAGTAATGAACCTGCGTTTTGTGCTACACTTTACGGGCGATATTCACTGCCCTACTCACTCCTACGTTCCCGGACCTCGTTGCTTCTGGCCTTGCGAACTAAATGGCAAAAAGCTAAAGTCATTTCACTCGTTGTACGACTACATCACTGATGACCTATACAAGGGCATGAATGCAGCCGAAGCTGCTGCAAAATTGGACAATTGCAACAAGGGCGAGCGCAAGCGTATATGCAAAGGCGACTTACACGAGTGGGCACACGAGATTGGCGAGATGAATGCTGTCATCTACAAATGGAATCCACACAACACGAAAGTTCTCAACCCTAACACGGTGGAACTTTCACGAGATTTGGTGGACACACAAGTTCGCAATGCTGGATATAGACTTGCACATCTACTAAACAAATATTTTGCTAAATAGTCAAAAAATCATGAAACGAATAGTTACACTACTAACTATCGCGCTGATATTCAGCGCATACAGCGCACAAGCTTGGAACAAATTGGGACATCGTACCGTAGTCGAGATTGCAAAACGCCACCTCACCGAAGAGGCAAAAGCGAATATTGCCAAATATATGCCTTACGACATCACAAAAGATGCTCTTTGGATGGACTATAATCGAGGTAAGAAATCGCCTTATAGATTTACAAATAGTTGGCACTCATACTATTACGACTCTAAATTTCGCCACGACCCAAATGTTACACACAAGATTCAAAATGGCGACACGATGCGTGGACTCGACTTGGTGACCTACAACCTCGAAAACTACAAGGAGCTGACCGACTCGGCAGTTGTATTCAATATCCGTGCGGTTTTGCACTTTGTGGGCGATATGCACTGCCCTTCGCACTGCAAATTTATCAATGGTCGTGACGATGCAGCACCGAAGGTCTTTGTTCAGGGTAAAGGATATGGCTCGTTCCACGGCTTCTACGACTCGATGCCGGAGCATATCTACGGCTGGAAGAAGAGTCCTGCGGAACTCGCAAAAGAGCTTGACACCTACTCCAAAGGCAAGATTAAAAAGACCTGCAAGGGCGACCACCACGAGTGGGCAAAAGAGTGTATGCGCATAACCAATGTTATTCATCAATGGAATCCGAATGATGGCACAGCCGACTTACGTGACGATACCATTGAGCGTTCCAAAGATGTGATTGACATTCAGCTGCGCCACGCAGGATATCGTTTGGCTTATCTGCTAAACAAGTATTTCGGAGAGTAAAAAAATGGTCGCAAGGTTGCGACCATTTTTATTAGTTAGGAGTTAGGAGATAGAAGATAGAAGTTGTTTTTTTACTACTCACTACTATCTACTCACTACTATCTACTTTCAATTTCTTGTCAGAAGTTGTGAGATGTGGTGCATCGCAAAAGAAAGACCTTCGGGATAGTACAAGTAGTACAGCCCGAAGGTCTTTACTTTTTGGGATGTGCCGCAGATTGCGGCTTATCACAAGAAATTATTTCAAAGCTTGGAGTTGCGCCTCAATCGCCGCAATCTTCGCCTCCGCATCACGCTTCTTATTCTGCTCGTTAGCAACCACTTGTGCAGGTGCTGACGACACGAAACGCTCGTTAGAAAGCTTCTTCATAACGGTTGCGAGGAAGCCCTGCTGATATGCCAAATCCTTCTCCAACTTCGCAATCTCAGCCTCCTTGTCGATATTGTCGCCCATAGGAACGAAGTACTGCGTAGTCTTTACGATAAAGGCTGCGTCCATAGGGTTCTTCTCGGTAACGAAAGTTACTGCCGAGAGGTTTGCCATCTTCACGATAACAGCCTCATACTCCGCAGGATAGTTCTCGTCACGAACAACCTTCAACTCCAACGCCTCCTTCTGCGGCAAGTTCTTCTGCTTGCGGATATTACGCACGGCCGAAACAACCTCCTGTACGAGAGCAAAGCGAGCCAAAGCCACCTCGTCAGCAGGCTCTGCCTTTGGCATCGAAGCCACGCAAATAGACTCTCCCTCCTTGCGCTCTGCCAAGTCCTGCCAAATCTCCTCGGTTACGAATGGCATGAATGGGTGAAGGAGCAACATCAACTGCTCAAACATCTTCTTTGTAGCCTCCATTGTCACAGCATCGCAAGGCGAGCCATACGCAGGCTTTATCATCTCCAAATACCAGCCGCTGAAATCGTCCCAGAAGAGTTTGTATGCAACCATCAACGCCTCCGAGATGCGGTAGTTCTTGAAATTCTCCTCAATCTCCGCCAATGCTGCATTGAAGCGGTTTGTGAACCATGCCACAGCCTGCTTCGAGCAGTCGCTCTGTGCCAATGATGCATCAACCTGCCAGCCGTTGATAAGGCGATATGCGTTCCAAATCTTATTTCCGAAGTTACGGCCTTGCTCGCAGAGAGCGTTGTCGAACATCAAGTCGTTACCAGCCGAAGAGCAGAGCATCATCGCTACACGCACACCGTCAGCACCATACTCGGCAATCAAATCGAGCGGGTCAGGCGAGTTACCCAACTGCTTCGACATCTTACGACCAATCTTATCGCGCACGATACCGGTGAAATAGACGTTTCCAAACGGTTTTTCGCCACGATACTCATATCCCGCCATAATCATACGAGCCACCCAGAAGAAGATAATATCCGGACCGGTTACGAGATCGTTGGTTGGGTAGTAGTACTTAATCTGCTCATTATCAGGGTTGCGAATACCATCAAATACCGAGATAGGCCACAACCACGACGAGAACCATGTATCGAGTACATCGTCATCTTGGCGCAAGTCAGCCAAAGTGAGCGATGTATCACCCGTCTTCTCGTGCGCCAATGCCAACGCCTTCTCTGCGGTCTCGGCTACAACATAGCCACCCTTTGGAAGGTAGTAAGCAGGGATACGCTGTCCCCACCACAACTGACGCGAGATACACCAATCCTTGATATTCTCCATCCAATGGCGGTAGGTATTCTTGTACTTTTCAGGTACGAAGCGGATAATATCCTCCAAAACTGCCTTTGTTGCAGGCTCGGCAATCTCCTTCATCGCCATAAACCACTGCATAGACAACTTCGGCTCAATAGCCACGCCTGTACGCTCCGAGTAGCCGACATTGTTGGTGTAAGCCTCGGTCTTTTCGAGCAGGTCGGCATCTGCCAAGTCTTTCTCAATCTGCTTGCGGCACTCAAATCTATCAACACCTACATACATGCCGACCTTATCGTTAATTGTGCCGTCATCGTTGAAGATATCGATGGTTTCGAGTCCATATTTCTCGCCGAGCATATAGTCGTTCACATCGTGCGCAGGGGTAACCTTCAAAGCACCAGTACCGAACTCGATATCTACATACTCATCACGAATAATCGGAATTGAGCGACCTACGAGAGGCACGATAACACGCGCACCCTCCGGAACATCGGCATAGCGAGGGTCATTCGGGTTAAGGCAGACTGCCGTATCGCCCAAAATGGTTTCAGGGCGAGTTGTAGCAACAATGATGTTGCGGTCTGTACCCTCCAACTTGTAACGCAAGTAGTAGAGCTTACCCTGCGACTCCTTGTATATTACCTCCTCGTCAGACAAAGCGGTCTTTGCCGATGGGTCCCAATGCACCATACGCACACCGCGGTAGATTTTACCCTTGCGGTAGAGGTCGCAGAAGACCGAAATCACGCTCTCGGTACGCTCTGGGTCCATTGTAAAACAAGTTCTATCCCAATCGCACGATGCGCCCAACTTACGCAACTGCTTCAAAATAATACCTCCGTGCTTCTCCTTCCACTCCCAAGCGTGAGCAAGGAACTCCTCACGAGTCAAAGTCGATTTGTCGATGCCCTCAGCCTTCAACTTTGCTACGACCTTCGCCTCGGTAGCGATAGATGCGTGGTCGGTACCCGGTACCCAGCAGGCATTCTTGCCGAGCATACGGGCACGGCGCACCAACACGTCCTGCAAGGTATTGTTGAGCATGTGGCCCATGTGCAACATACCCGTAACGTTTGGTGGCGGAATTACAATAGTGTAGGGCTCGCGAGCATCAGGCTCCGAGTGAAAAAGGTTCTTTTCAATCCAGTAATCGTACCACTTTTGTTCAATCTCTTGTGGTAAATACTTGTCTGCGATTGCCATAATTCTATATATTTTTTGTATCTCTTTGTTCTAAACGGCAAAAGTAATAATTTTTCCCGAAACAAACAACTCTTTGCATAGCAAAAAAGTTGAGAGTTTTTATTATCTTTGCGCCAAATATGGTTTCGGAGAAGGTGATACATATAGCCATTGTAGGCAACCCAAATAGCGGAAAAACTTCGCTATACAACCATATTACGGGTAAGCACGAACATACGGGCAACTACGGCGGTACTACCGTAGAGGCTCAAACTTCGACTTGCCACTACAAGGGCTACGAACTCCATATTACCGACCTTCCGGGTGCAAATGCTCTCTCGGGGGCTACGCAGGAGGAGCGGTATGTGCGTCAATATCTCGCTTCGCACACGCCCGACATCGTCTTGAATGTGGTATGCGCATCGAATCTCGAACGCAACCTATACATCACCACCGAACTTATCGACATAGGTTATCAAATGGTCGTTGCGCTGAATATGTACGATGAGTTGCAACACAACGGCTCAACTCTTGACCACGATATGCTGGGTAAGATGATGGGAGTGCCGATGTTCCCCGTTATAGGAAGTAGCGGAAAGGGCATAGAGGTACTGCTCGACACGATTATTGCTGTTCACGAAAAGCGCGATGAGCGAGTGCGACACATACATATCTACCAAGGTATTGTCGAGGAGAGCGTCATGACGCTCAACCGACAAATGAAGCAGCACCGTGAGGAGTTACCGACATGCTTTTCGCCTCGTTATTTGGCGATGAAGATGCTCGAAGGCGATGAGGATATTATCGCCATGCTTGCCGACTGCCCGCACTTTGCGGAGTGGCAACGTACCTGCGAGAAGGAGCGCGCACACATGCAGTCCGACCTCGGTGCCGACGAGGATATTGCGACCGCAATGGCAAATCAGAAGCGAGGTTTCATTGCAGGCGCACTGCTCGAAACATTCACCCCGGGACAGCCACGCATTGAGAATATGTCAAACGCCATTGACGCTATCGTTACGCATCGCATCTTCGGCTACGTCGTATTTATCTTCGTTATGTGGCTGATGTTCTACTGCACTTTCAACCTCGGAGCCTATCCGCAGGAGTGGTTTGAGCAGGGTATAACCCTACTTGGCAATAAACTCGAACAGTGGCTGCCTGACGGAATTCTCAAAGACTTGATTTGTGACGGTATAATTGGCGGTGTGGGCAGCGTGATAGTCTTTTTGCCTAACATTATGATTCTCTACCTCTTCATCTCGTTTATGGAGGATTCGGGTTATTTGGCTCGTGCAGCATTTGTTATGGATAAGTTAATGCACAAGATAGGCCTGCATGGCAAGTCGTTTATTCCGCTTGTGATGGGTTTTGGTTGCAATGTACCTGCGGTAATGTCTACACGCATTATCGAGAGTCGCAGCAGCCGACTTATCACCACCTTTATCATTCCGTTTATGTCGTGTGGTGCGCGTCTGCCCGTATATATCGTACTTATCGGAACATTCTTTGCCGGCTACTCCTCGCTTGTAATGCTCGGCTTGTATCTGCTCGGTATTCTCGTAGCGATGCTTACGGCAGTGCTGATGCGCAAGTTTTTGTTCAAAAAAGACGAAACCCCATTTGTGATGGAGCTACCGCCATACCGCATACCGACTTTGAAGGCAACGCTCTCGCACATGTGGGTAAGAAGCGCACAATATTTGCGCAATATTGCGCTTGTGGTATTCTTTGCATCAATCGTCGTGTGGGTTCTCAGCTATTTTCCACGACAGCAGGAGAATGAGAGTGCCGTACAACAATACGAACAATCTTACATCGGGCGTATCGGACACCTCTGCGAGCCTGTTTTTGAGCCTCTCGGACTCAATTGGAAAGCGAGCGTATCACTCATATCGGGCACAGCAGCAAAAGAGTTAATGGTGAGTACACTCGGAGTTATTTACAGCAACAACTCCGACAACAATCCGGCCCAACTAAAGCAGAACTTGGCAAGCAGTGGCGACTTTACCACTCCGTCAGCATTGGCATTATTGGTCTTTACGCTACTCTACTTCCCATGCGTGGGTACAATAGCCGCCATAGGCGCGGAGAGTGGTTGGAAGTGGGCTGTGGGCTCTGCCATATATAATACATCAGTGGCATGGGTGGCCGCTTTTGTAATTTACCATATTGCGCAACTGTTTATGTAGCAAGGTTATGGAGTGGCACGAAATTATAGCATGGATAATTATAGCCGTTGCCTTTATTGTGGCAACTGCTTGGTGCATAAAGCGTATTGTCTGCCCCACCTCTCGGTGCGAACACTGCGACAAAGAGTGCGCTTTCAAACGGAAAACGGAGAATACTAAATAACAAAAAACTACAAACCATGAAGAGATTTTTACTAATTTTATCGGCGTTGTGCATTGCAACCTTTGCATTTGCACAAACCTCTCGCGAAGAGATTGACAAAAATCCACATTTGGCAGTTTCCACCCATTCGGTCTATGCCGGACCTATCTATGCCGAGCCAATTGCCAAGGCTCCAAAGGGCTACGAGCCATTCTACATCTCGCACTATGGTCGCCATGGCTCACGCTACGAGGCGAGTGGCAAGTACTCTGCCGAATTGGTCAAGGCATTCGATTTTGCTGAGAAGAATGGTCTTTTAACAACAAAAGGCAAAGAGGCAAAGGGTATTATCGACAATATTCACGCTACACAAGAGGGACATTTCGGAGAACTCACTCTTGTGGGTGCAGAGCAACACAAGGCAGTTGCTCGCCGTATGTACAACCGTTTCAAGCCGATATTCAAGCGTGGCTCAATCATCAACTCTCGCTCATCTACCTATTCGCGTTGTATTTTGAGTATGGCGGCATTCAACGAGTCGCTAAAAGAGTGTAAACCTCTTGTCGAAACCCGTCTTTACGCGTCAGAGAGCGACCAAAGTATGATTCGCCCTCTCGGTCCCGACACAAACCCTTATCACCATAATATCCGTCGTGATAACCCTCATGTTTGGGATTCAATTATCGAGAAGTGGATTGCAAAGCAGGATTTATCGCATGTAACAAATCTTCTTTTCACCGATATTGAACCAATATGCGCACATATCGGCAGTAGCAAAATAGAGTTTATCTCATCTATTTACAAGCGCTTGGCTTTCATGCAAAATCTCGGCTGGCATGACCATTCTTTCATTGATAGCATATTCACTGCTGAGGAGCGCCATGCGATATACAAGTACGAAAATTACCGTCTATTCTGCATCTATGCAGGAACTTCGCTCCCCGATTCAAACAAATATTTCGCTACTATGAACTTGATGGTTGATGACATCATCAAGTATGCAGACCTTGCCATAGAGGGCAAAAATAGCGCATCGGCAGACCTTCGCTTCGGACACGACTACTATCTGCTTGGTCTGCTTGCAGTGGCAAATTTCAACGAGATACGCATGGACTGCGACTACTCAGATGTTGATAAATTGGCAGAACTTTGGCGTAGCCACCAATTTATTACAATGGCCTCGAATATGCAGTTCGTATTCTACCGCAGCAAGAAGTCTTCAGATATTTTGGTTCGCATACTCCACAACGAGAATGATATGACACTCCCTATTGAGAGCGCCACCGCTCCATTCTACAAGTGGGAAGATGTAAAGAAGTATCTCAACGACCGCGTAGCATCGTTCCGCAAATAGTTCGCGTGACATACTATAAAAATGGCAGTGAGAAATTGAACTCACTGCCATTTTTTTTTACAAATTTTCGAGTGTGTAGTCAATCATCTTCTGTCGCACAAGAGTCGTTGCCGAAGGGCGCATCGAGTGATTTTGGTCGGGATAGACCATCATATCATACTGCTTACCTGCCTTATTGAGTCGGCGACACATCTCCATAGAGTTTTGGAAATGGACATTATCGTCTGCCGTACCGTGGATAATCAGCAATTTGGTGCGCTCTGCCAACTTCTCGGCATGCGAGAGTGGTGAATTATCGTCGTAACCCTTTGGGTTATCTTGAGGCAAGCCGTTGTAAATCTCGGTATAAATTGTATCATAGTATCGCCACGATGTTACAGGCGCAACAGCAATAGCCATACGGAACAACCCTTCTCCGTGTAGAGCGCAGTTCAGAGCCATAAAACCGCCATACGACCAGCCATAGATGCCAATTCGCTCGGCATCGACAAACTCCTGCTTTGTCAAGAAGCGGGCAAACGAAATTTGGTCTTCAACCTCTTTGCGACCGAGGTCGGCATAGGTGCATTTCTTAAACTTTTCGCCCCTGAAACCCGTACCGCGACCATCGCAACACGCCACAATATAGCCATCGTGCGATAGTGCATCTTCCCAATCGAGCGACCAACGATTACGCACCGACTGCGAGCCGGGGCCCGAATACTGCGTCAGCAATACGGGATATTTTTTCGATTTGTCGAAGCCAAACGGCAACTGAATATAGTAATTGAGCGTATCGCCTCGCTCAGTTACGAACTGTTTAAACTCGCGCTTTGCCCACTTGCCACGCTCGGCAACCTTTGCTCGGCTATCCACGAGAGTATCAATCACTTCACCCGAAGCACGATGTACCGTAACGATATTCGGCATATCGGTAGTCGTGGCGGTGCGGATATAGTAGCGCATACCCTGCGAAGGTTGCACCGAGTAGAAAGCCGCCTCCGCAGTATGCAACTTCTTACCCTTGCCATTCAGCCCTACCGAGTACAAATCACGACACAGCGGAGAACGCTCGGTCGAGAGGTAGTAGATACGATTTTTTGCCACTCCTACCACAGATGTAACCTCCCATTCGCCCGAAGTAATGGCGTTCAGACGACCTTTATCAATATCGTGGAGGTAGAGATGGTTATAACCCGCTGAACTCTCCTCCTGCACAATAAATCGTTTCTCGTCAATAAACTGTATTGTTGCAGCCGATGGTCTTTCGACATAGGTCGGGCTCTTCTCCTCATAGATTGGTAGCACTACCCCACTCTCTTCGCACAACAACACCTCAAAGTGATTTTGCAGACGATTAACACGATAGAACGACAATTCGCCCGCAGGGGTCCACTGCAAGTTGAAGATATATTGGTCGGTCTGCTCGCCCGTAGGTATCTGCTCGGTTTTACCCGTTGCCACATCGTAGAGGTGAAGCGTCACAACAGAGTTTTTGTCGCCTGCTTTTGGGTATTTGAACGAATAGGCCTTATTATACAGCTTATCATCATAGCGCATCATCTCAAACATCGGCACCTCGCTCTCATCAAAGCGCAAAAAGGCAATCTTTGCCCCATCGGGTGATACGGCATACCCCTTTGTGAAACCATACTCCTCCTCATAAACCCAATCGCTCGTACCGTTGATAATTTTGTTCCACTCGCCATCAGTAGTTACAGCCTTTGAGGTGGAGGTTGCAATATCATATAGGTAGAGATTGTTCTCTTTTGCGTAGACAAGGCTCTTGCCATCGGTCGAAAACTCAACATCACGCACCTGCTCCAAGACTTTTTGAGCCTTACCGCCCACCTTTGCAAGGTAGTAATCAGCCGTAGCCGAACGGCGATAAATCGGCTTTACACTCTTTGCATCGGAGAGCAGAATTTGCTTTTCGTCAGCCGAAAAGGAGTATGAGCCAATTCGGAAATCACCCTCAAACACAACAAGGCTATCGGCACGGTCGGCATAGGAGCAACGCACAATTTTCTTGCCCTTGATAATAGTAAAATGCTCGTCATCAGCCATTGAGCGCACGCCATATATCATACCATTTGCAGCACGGCACTTGGCGATATCCTTATATTTAATGGTCGAGCCATATGCAATGACAGTGGCGCACATAATCGCCACTGCCAAGAGAATCAATTTTTTCATAGAAACATTCATTCTTCATATATTCTTCTCTATTTAGCAACTATTTTAGTTCTATTTTTATCTATTTTACGAGGCGCATAGCGGGACTATGTAACGAGGAAAATGGATAAAAAGAGTCTAAACGAGTGCTAAATATCATCGACATTGAAGTCGTAATCGAGTCGTTTACCCGTTATAAACTTCGAGTTATCCATCTTGGTATTGAACTGCTCGACAGTAACGCGCTTATTCTGCTCGTATGGCGGAGTAAGCAGGTCGAAATTCAAGGCGTAGTGGATAGCCGTTTCGAGTATTGAAATCAAATTTTCTCGTGAGATAGGCTCCTTGCCGAAACTCATTGCACGAACAAGGTTTTGACGCTTTCCCTCAACAAAGAACATTTTTTCACGGTTGATAAAGATACGACCAATCAGATAGCCCTCGTCTGCCGAACGGTTGAATTTGAACGAATCGGAGAGAAAATCGTAGATATCAATGATGCCGCAGTAGGAGTTCGCCTTATCGCTCTGCACATACTCATTTTGCCAGATTATATGGTTCGAGTCGAACTCGAACACATCGGTATGCATACGCACGATAAGGAGGTCTGAGGCGATTTGGAGTTGCGCCTCGAACTTTCCACGGTCACGATACTCAATGCGGACGCGGCGGTCAAGTTTGCCGTCAAGAGCATCGTCAATCTCCGAAGCCATCTCCAAAAGAGCATCTTTCAACTCGCCAAATACCGAGAAGGTATTGTCGAACACGCGCTGTTTGAGCGATGATTTGTCGATAATTGCCGACAAGATTTTTTCACGAAGTTGAGCCATAGTTTTATGTTTTAATTATTTTCCGAATATCTAGAATGGTAGTTCTACTGTATAATCCGCACTATCATCTGAGACTATACATTGTTGATAATCACTGAACAATTTTGCTTGCCGTTGTAATTTCCCTATATACTCTCTCTGTTTCATACTATCTACAATCTCCTCTTTTCTCGCCTTACTAATTTGTAGAAAATCCTCGTCTTTGTCTATACCTAAAAAGCGGCGACCTAAAAGATTTGCAGCAATTCCTGTTGTGCTACTACCAGTAAAAGGGTCTAAAATCCACGCACCTCTCTCGGTAGAAGCCTGAATAATCCGTGACAATACACATAAAGGCTTTTGAGTAGGGTGCTTGCCACAAGACTTCTCCCACTTTGCTATTGCCGGTAAATTCCAAACATCACGCATTTGAGTTCCGCCATTTATCTCCTTCATGAGTTCATAATTGTAGTAGTGCGGTATTTTTCTCTCCTTTCTCGCCCATAAAATATATTCTGCCGAGTGAGTAAAATAACGACATGAAATATTTGGTGGCGGATTAGTCTTAACCCATGTAACACAATTTAATATCTTAAAACCTAATTCTGTAAGACAGCGTGCAATAGAAAATATATTATGATAAGTGCCGCTTACCCAAATCGTTCCATTATCCTTTAACTTATTTCTACAAGCAGACAACCACTCTTTGTTAAAATTATAATCTACATCTGCACCATGTGATTTATCCCAATCTCCTTTATTGACACTAACCATCTTACCGCTCTGTACGCTAATTCCGTCATTCGACAAATGGTATGGAGGATCGGCAAAAATCATATCGAACTTAAATTCAAAAGAGTTGAGCAGTTCAATACAATCACCTTTTAAGAGCGTAAAATTACGGTCTTGCGACTTATAGAATGGAGTAATAGTCATTAGCCCCTCTTTATTTCTCTTATAAATTCTACTATTGATGTAAGATTATACACTCTCGGTATTATGCTGTATGCCTCTTCTAAATTATTTTTAGCCGAATGCCAACCCTGTCCATCTGTTATCCATACAAATTCATATTGAGAATATTGATTTATCTTGGGAGCGATATCAGAGTATGAACGAGCCGTTTCATTCAACTTTGAACCTCTACTATTATAGTAGTTTGCCTCTATTAAATAAGTTTTATTATCTGTCGATATTACAAAATCAAATCTCTTCAAATCTGCACCAAGAGCTGTTATTTCTGGGAACTCCGTACTATTGACCTCTCTTCTATATTCTAAGCCAGCATCTTCAAACTTCTTCGCAACTGCAGAAGCCATAATATCCCCTCCTCTATTTTTCCTTGCATTTGTATCAAGTCCTACCTCCACGCCAAATACATAATCAACGAGGTTTGTTATCTTCTTTGACGAAAACACCTCTGCCAAGCCCGTTTCTTCTACGAACTTGCAAATGCTATCTATATCCGTAAAATAAGATTGAACCAGCACTGGCTCATATTTATCATTTAACACCTTCTTATTATCAGATGAGCGTACAGCCACTAAAATATCGAGCGCCTCAAATGTTTTTGGATTTTCCTCAAATAGATCCGAAACAGCACTTCTCAAATCTGTCTTACCTAAAAGATAATTCAACTGATTGAGTTTGATAGAAATCTTTGCAACATTACGAGAAACTTTTTCGAAATCAGTAAAAGAATCCAATGTTGCATTGGTCTCACTCAATTGAGACATAAAAAGATTAAAGTCCTTCATTTGGCTGTGTGTTTGCAATATTTGAAATCATTATCTCGGATACAAA
>JAGBCX010000068.1 GCA_017937805.1 Alistipes sp.
ACCTTCGTAAGCCATAGCCTCTGCCAAGGTAGTTTTACCCGAGCCTGGGGCTCCAATCAGAACGATGTTCTTAATCTCTTTTGGTGAGTAATTTTTCATAGCATTATAGTTTTAAGTGTTCTAGTTTTTATCGTTTGTTGCCAAATCGTTTTATAAAGTTACAATGTTTTTTCGTAATTGCAAACTATTTGGCGGAAAAAGTTGATTTTTTCATTTTATTACGGGGTGTACGAGGGGCGGCTTACGCCTTTACGGGGGGCGGGCTGCGCCCTTTACGGGGGACGCTGCGCTTTACGGGGAGGGGTAGCAACACACAGCAAACCCCAGTAAGCACCGAAGGTGCGCCCCCAGTAACCCCCAGCCTATCGCCTAAAAACTTGCATAAAAGTTTTATTTGTACTACATTTGTTTCAATGAAAGAGTTAAAATCAAATAGTGGTAGATATCGCACATTGTTGGCTTATCGCAAAACAGAGGTTATTTACGATATGACCTTCTACTTTTGCAACAAGTATCTTCAAAGAGGCGACCGCACAATCGACCAAATGATACAAGCCGCCCGTTCGGGCAAGCAGAATATAGTCGAAGGTGTCGAGTTCTCCACTACCTCCTATGAAGTTTTTCTAAAACTATTGAACACCGCAGGTTCGAGTTTACAAGAGTTACTCGAAGATTATAAAGATTACCTGCGTGTGCGCCATCTCAGATTATGGGAGAGCGACTCTGCCGAAGTTAAAGCAATGAGCAGACTTGGGCGTAAATACCAAAAAAGCGACTACTTCCTATCGTTAGCCGAGACACGAAACGATGAAGTTGTCGCCAATATGGTTATTGTATTGATACACCAAGCCGATATTTTGATAACCGGCTATCTCAATCAGCAATATCAAAGATTCTTAAAAGAGGGCGGTTTCAGCGAAAGACTCACAAGAGAACGGCTATCTAATCGTAGGAAATAGTTCTTCTGGGGGCGGGCTGCGCCCTGACGGGGAGCGCTACGCTCTACGGGGGACGGGCTACGCCCTTTACGGGGGACGCTCGCAAAGCTCGCTTTACGAGGGGCGCTACGCTTTACGAGGGGCACTCGCTATGCTCGTTTTACTGGGGTGCCCCAGTAATCCCCAGTAAGCACCGAAGGTGCGCCCCCAGTAATCCCAGTAAACCCCCAGTACCCCTAGTACCCCTATCGTAACGCAGAAATCGCCTATACTCTACCACGATAGCGAAAAATAGAGAGAGATTTCAAGGCTTGCGAAGTATGAGAAACCGCAGCATACTTGGCGTATGTGAGGATTTCGAATACAAGCGTAACGCAGAAATCGCCTCTATTTTTCGCTATCGCGCACAAAAAGCCCGACCACTCTTTAAGAGCAGTCGGGCGAAATATCAGTTAATCAAATGTTGATTACATAGCTGCACCACCAGCATCGTAAACTACAACATCCTTAACCTCCCAAGTTCCGGCAGCCGAAGTTGTCGAAGTGTACTTGAAACCAATCTGAACCTTCTTACCTGCCCAAGCCGACAAATCAACAGCAGCAGTAACAAAAGTATAGTTAGTGTTAGTTCCGTAAGTAGGGATAGTTACCTGTGTCCACTCAGCAGCACCATACTCCTTTACCCACAAAGTAAGTTCCTCAGCAGGAGTACCTGCAAACTTGTGAGTGTGCGAGAACTGAAGACCTGGCATAGTTGCAGCAGAAAGGTCGATCTTTGGAGATACCAACCAGCTCTCGCTATCCTTTGCGCTACCTGCATAAGCCGAAGCCTTCATATAGTAGCCATAAGTACCATTCTCGTGCTTCCAAACATACGACAAACCGCTGCCAAGAAGAACATCGTTGATAGTAAAGTCGCCAATACCGTTCTCGAACGACTCCTGGTAAGGAAGAGCCTTACCTGGATCCTCCAACTGAGTAATACGAAGATTTGGAGTTGTAACGCCCCACATATCCTCCTCTGCGTTAGTGTACTTGAGGGTTACACTTACATAGTGATATTTCTTTGCAGTATCGAACTTGTCAATCTTCAAAGTAATAGTACCGGCAGCGTTATCGATTACAGGCTCGCCATCAACAACATTGTAGCTATCATAGAGCGATGTTCCGTTCAACTTAACTGCTGCACCCTCAACAGGATGCTCAACATTGTAGTAGAGAACCAAAGTCGAACCCTCAGTTACCTCGATATCGTAACGATCTGCGTTCTCGTTCCAAACCAAACCACTCTTCTCAACATCCCAGGTAAGAGTTGGATAGTCGCTTGCATCAACAGTTGTAGTTACATACGATGGCTCACAAAGTGGAGCAGTGTGAGCAGCGTCAGTTGCAAATGCGTAAACATAGTAGTCGTAACCATTCCACTCATAGTAGGTAGGGTTCATCTTGATTACATGGTTCTCCAACTTACCCTTGAAGAAGGAGAGGTTGCTTGGATACTTCATGTTGCCAACAACAACATTTGTCCAATTCTCCTCTACGACCTGATTGTTTTCATCCTTCATAACAGACTTAGTGTTCAAAACATAGTCAGCCTCCAAGTCCAAAGGAGTTACATTTACTACGATACGGTCGAAGTGTGTCTCAACAACCTGGATATCAAAAGTAACCTTAGTTGCATTAGCATCAGCCTCCTGAGTCAACTGAAGACGCACGGTCTCAGCAGCACCCATAAAGTAGTAGCCCATATCCTGACCATAGTTCAACTCGATTTCAGCCGAACGAGGAAGAGCTGTTGTATTAGCCTCGTAAGCCAAAGTCAACTTACCATCAGCCCAAGTTGGAACAACCCAAGTAGCCTCAGTCTCAACCTTAGTAGAGTAAGTAGCCTCTTCTGTATTTGCAAGAGGGTTCTCGAGGGTAGCCGACAACTCCAAAGTACCCGCTTCGCATGTTACAGTGTGCTCGAGGTTCTCAACAACGATTGAAGGGTAACCCTTGAATGGAACTTCCCAAGCATGAACAGCAGTTGTAAGTGTTACATTGTATATAGGCGCATCCCACTCGTCAACCTCGCCGGTTGGAGTTGCAGAGAAACCTACTGCGTAGAGAGTTACAGGGTCTGCCGTGTAACGCATAGCCTCGCGAGGCTCAGTAATATCGCCCTTAAACCAGTAGCCATATGGCAAATACTCATCTGTGAGCATACCGTATGTAGCCAACTGTTTTACATAGTTGGTCAACAACTCGGTTGGAGTCTCACCGGTGATATTCATACCCTTGATATCAGAGTCGGTAGCAAGAACATAAGACATTGTATCATCAACAGCATCACAAGTGTAGTACGATACCTGATGAGTAGTTGTTGCCTCATCGAAAGTTACTGCAAACGATGGCTCAGCCGAATCCTGACGAACTGTTACAGTAACAACATCAGCGTCGGTGTAAGCAAACGAGATAACAGCCTCACGAGGAGCAGTGCCGGGAGCGTCGGTGTTAGCATCGTAAGTGAAAGGCACCGCATCAGCACCAATCTCGCCTACATGTACCCAAGCAGCATCGGTAGTAACTTCGAGAACGCCGGTCAATGTAGCGTTAGTAATAGCGTAGTTCAATGTGAACTCGCCGGCAGTAGCTGGAAGGTTTGCCTCAGGAGCACCCGAAACGGTAACCTTTACAGTCTTGCCACTCTGTGTACCCTGATCAGTGGTACACGAAACACCTGCGAACAAAGCGACCGCAAGCGTCAGCATAAGTGTAAAAATCTTCTTCATAATTGTAAGAATTTGAAATTAAAAAATGAGTATTTGTGTTAAATTGCAGTTAATTGTATTCTCAATTTTGAAAGTAAAAACGGATTACCACCCATTTAACCATTGCAAATATATGATTTCGATTTTACTTATCCAAATATTTTTTGAGATTTTTTAATAAGTTGTGAACAATTTGCACTATAATGAAATATTATGCAATAAATATGCAAAAAAGTAATAACTCCGATTGGAATTATTACCTTTCTCTCTGCCGACGATAAGCGATACGCTCTTTGGTTAGATTCTCCCTAAAACCGCCCTCTTGCACGAACTTCTCCTTCTGTTTATCCAAATAGCGACCAAGGAGGAGATCGGCTTGACATATCAGCACTATTATCATATTGGCAACGACCTCGTCATTGCGGCTATCTGCCAACGAAAGAAAATATGCGCCTTCGTTGTGTTCTCGCCCCAATTTACGCATGACCTTAACCTCTGCCGAATCTAACGGCCACTGTCGCAAATGTCGCACCCGAAGATAATCTTCATAGTCAGCAAGCAACTCTTGAAGGCTGGATCGGGCAACATTTATTAGTTTTAGCAATGTTTCATAAGATGTCCTCGCAGCCTCTTTCCCCTCGATAATATTTTGTTTACCTGACCTCGCCGCTTGGACCATTTGATCTATGGTACGATCTCCTCGATGCAGATATTTTCCACAAAAATAGTATGTTAAATCGTAAATCACTTCAGCCTTACGATATGCCAAAAAAGTGCGATAACTACCCGTATGAAGATTTGATTTATCCATTGATTTTATAATTTCTATCGTCACACCTACGGTGTTCTATAGCGTTAGGCGCAAGCGCCTTCTATGGCGTCGCCAACAAGTTGGCTCTATGGCGATTTATTGCAATACCCATAAAGCACCAAAAGTGTGCCGCCATAAAGGGCTGGAAGCCCGCCGCCATAAAGCAGTCGAGAGACTGCGCCGCCACTACAATCTCTTACAACTTTTCGCCGAAACAAAGATCCCCCGCATCCCCCAAGCCGGGAACGATATATTTGTGCGGATTGAGAACGGGATCGACGGTAGCTACCCACAAATCAACCTCCTCAGGGTTAGTGTGTTGCAAAACATAATCCACACCCTCGGTGCAGCCGAGAACAGATACAAGGTGGGTATGCGCAGGTTTTCCGCCGTGAGCACACAGGACCTCGTATGCCGCAATCATAGAGGCTCCCGAGGCAAGCATAGGATCGCACAAAATCAATGTCTTACCTTCGAGCGAAGGGCAAGCGATATACTCCACCTTAATCTCGAAGTCGCTCTCGTTGAGGTAGCTGCGATATGCCGACACAAAGGCATTCTCGGCATCGTCGAAGTAGTTGAGCAAGCCCTGATGCAGTGGCAAGCCCGCACGCAAAATCGTTGCAAGCACCACCTTGTCGGAGATGCAGATAACCTCCGCATCGGCAAGAGGTGTGGTTACACTCTTTGGCGCATAGTTAAGGCTCTTTGAGAGCTCATACGCGGTACACTCGCCAATACGCTCCAAGTTGCGACGAAAACGCATCGAATCCTTCTGCACATCAATATTGCGCAACTCTGCGAGGAATTTATTGATGATGGTGTTCTGTTTGTCTAAAATATGCAACATACCTATTATATAATATATTATTTGCTATTAGCTATTAGCCATTAGCCATTGGCTTTTTATTTTTTTTAATACAAGAAGTTATTGAACGGATAGCGGCCGCAGTGAATTTCGCGCACCATACCGTAGAGGTCGCTGCGGAACTTCTCAATATTTATGCGCTCGGCTGCCGAAATAAAGATACATGGGGTATTTTGCTTGGCAAACCAACTCTGACGCAGGTCGTCGAGCGAACGATTCTCCTTGGTCGCAGGGGTCAGGTCGTCCTCCTCCTTCGGAGTGTAGGTGTAGGCATCAATCTTGTTAAAGACGAGATATACAGGCTTCTCGCCCGCACCGATATCCTGCAAGGTCTGCTTTACGACATCAATCTGCTCCTCGAATTGAGGATGCGAGATATCGACAACATGGATCAGCAGATCCGCCTCGCGCACCTCGTCCAGAGTCGATTTGAACGACTCGATAAGTTCGGTAGGCAACTTGCGGATAAAACCTACGGTATCGGACAAGAGGAATGGAAGATTATCGAACACCACCTTACGCACCGTTGTATCGAGCGTCGCAAAGAGTTTATTCTCGGCGAAAACCTCGCTCTTTGAGATCAAATTCATCAAGGTCGATTTACCGACATTGGTATATCCCACCAACGATACTCGCACCATACCGCCACGATTGGAGCGCTGCACCGCCATCTGCTTGTCGATCTTTTTGAGATCCTCTTTGAGCTTGGCAATTCTGTTGCGGACAATACGGCGGTCGGTCTCGATCTCACGCTCACCGGCACCGCCACGGGTACCCGTACCTCCTCGCTGTCGTTCGAGGTGGGTCCACAATCCCGCCAAACGAGGCAACATATACTCGCACTGCGCCAACTCCACCTGCGTCTTGGCGTAAGCGGTCTGCGCACGCTGACGGAAGATATCGAGGATAAGGCGTGTGCGGTCGATAACTCGGCATGGCATCGCCTGCTCGATATTTCGAGTCTGCGAAGGCGAGAGTTCGTCGTCGAAAATCACTACATTTATCTCATGCTCCTCGCAGTAGGCTGCAATCTCTTCGAGCTTGCCCGGACCTACATATATGCGCGACGAAGGTTGCGAGAGTCGCTGCGTGAAGCGTCGCTCGGTCTTTATCGATGCCGTCTCGGCAAGGAACTCCAACTCGTCGAGGAACTCCTCCGCCTGACGAGGCTCCTGACCATCGCGGATAACCGCCACCAGGACAGCACGCTCCTCGCGCGCCACCTCGACAACTACGCCCTTCTCTTTTTTATCTCGTTTTTCGTCTATCATCATCTTTATTATTTAACAAAAGCCGAGCGTTGCTGCCCGGCTTTTTAGCTTTTAGCCATTAGCCATTAGCCATTGGCTTTTCTTCACTACTCTAAAAGTACATTACAAATTATTTTATAAGGCACTCCGCTAAATTCAGTTAATGAGGGGATTTCAAGGCTTGCAAAACTTGTTAATGCGGAGCATACTTGGCGTATGTGAGCAATTAACAAGTGAGCGTAACGCAGAAATCGCCCATTAAATGGATTTAGTTCTGGATACGGAAATCGATTGGCAAAGTATACTTCACACGCACCGACTGGTTACGCTGCTTTCCTGGGGTCCACTTTGGAGAGGTTTTGAGAACTCGGATAGCCTCATCAGAGAGTGAGCTATCAGGAGTTTGAAGAACCTGAATGTTGGTAAGCGAACCATCACGCTCGATGACGAACATCAAAAGCACACGACCCGAAATATTGTTCTCCTGCGCAATCTGAGGGAAACGCACCTTGCTCTGCACCCAGTTGCGGAAGGTCATAAGGTCGCCACCCATGAACGAAGGCATCTGCTCTACCTTAACGAATGGCTGGTCGTCCTCGATAACCTCCTCCTCAACAGCTACCTGCTGAATAATCTCCACATCCTCGGCAAACTCGGCGAAATCGACATTTGTCGAGATCTTCTCGTCGTTGGTCACGATATTGAGGATATCGGTGATAACGGTAATCTCGGTACGCTTTGGAGGCTCCGGTGGCTTCTGATCCTGACGGGTAATCTCGGTAATCTCCTCCTCAACTACGGCAGCAACCTGCTCCACCTGCTCGATACGATACTCGCGAGGAGTGTAGAGGAACGCTGCGATAACGATCAGCAACGACACTGCCAAACCAATTTCGAGCAACAAGACACGCTTGTTCTGAACATCTACTTTGGGGTTTTTCTTAATCTCCATTATTGTGTTATTTTTAATTTATTTCTCGTCTTTTGACAACTATACGATTACGCTTAGCGCCTAATCAACGACAAATATAGGTATTATTTTTGAAATAATACCACATTCGTCTAAAAAATTCGCTCAAAAACAGAATTACCCCGACGACACAAAAGTGATTTACTCGCAAATAATCGCCTCGACAACCGTAGGACGATGGTCAGAGAGTGTCGGAATATCCGGCACCCAACTATCTATAATCGTCGCAGCGGCGCTCCTACCCGTGTAGAGACAGATGTAATCGATCTCCTGGGTTGGCGCATCGGATGGGAATGTATCAATTGGCGCGCGCTTCTCAAAGATGTGGAAAGTTTCTGCCATAAGTCGCATCTGCTCCGATCCACGACGGGTATTGAAATCGCCCGCCACAAGGAACGGCTTTTTGAGTCGCTTCGCCTCTTCGTTGATAATATTCACGGCCTGTTCACGATACTCGGCATAGAGCGAGAAGTGTGTTGAACAGAAGTAGTAATTCTCGAACTCTACAACCAGCAAGACTCTCGGCTCCGAACTGCAAGGAAGCGGCACACAGTAGTACGAAATCGGCTTCTCCTTCGAGAGAACACCCACGCCATATTTGCCGCCCTTATAGCTTATTGCCGCACCGAAAGTCGAATGCATACCGGTATAATCTGCCAAGTTTTTCAGAACATCCTGTCCGGGATAACGAGTGGTCATACTATCCAACTCCTGTACTGCCACAACTTCCGCGTTCATATCGGCTATCACCTTGCCAACACGCTCGTAATCAACCACATCATCCAATCCTTTGCAGTTGCGAACATTGTAGGACATAGCGCGGATCTTAAACAGGCGCGACGCCCCATCGTTACTAAAAGAGGGAATTTCAAGACTTTCGAGCGTAACGACTGTATTGACCGCATATGTCAGTGGTTTGAATTCCTTTACAACACCGCTCTTGACAGCTGTCGAAGGATTCCACTTACAGACCATCTTCGAGCCCGAGGACTCCACTAACTCTACCGTGCAATTACCAACTTCAACCGCAGGTATCGAGATATAGAACTCCGACGCTTCGGTGGCAGACAGCACAAAGTTTGTCGGCAAGATGTAAGTTATGGTGTTTTGAGTGCGCTCCGTAGCGAGGATGGATGCCGTTTGGCAATCAACTGCAAATTCGCCCGCCAGCTTTGCGCCCGAAGTGGATGTTACAACAATCTTTTGCAGAACAACACCATCGCCCTTAACCGAGAATTTCAGCACTCCGGCAAGATGCTTCAACGCCACGCCATCGCCTTGCCGGGCAACATACCCGCACATCGGCACACTATGCTCGGCAAACGAGCCCTCGACATAGCTCTGCTCCGACGGAAAGACAACCTTTGGTGCTGCTGCCGTTGTAGCAGAGGTGTAGGGGCAGGTAATGGTACACGGATAACTCAAACCGCTCCTTATCTCGAATGTCGCGCAACTTTTGTCCTCGGCGTCGATTTTCACCTCCTCGGACAGCACTCCATTGGCCACAATTTTATCTCCCTCGCTCCAATACAATGGGTAGGTATCGCCATCTTTATCTCCCATTGCGATTCGGGTTCGTGGCAATGCAACCGTAAGTTGAGTTGCATCATTCTGCGCGCCTGCATTGTTTATTGAGTCAATATTACAGCCTGCAACCATCAGCGAAAGCAGACATACCACAAATATCTTTTGCATAAAGTGTTGTATTTGATTTGTTCACACCTTAATTTCTCGCAAATTTAAGATTTTTTTCGCGTTAAAGCAACGCCAATTACAAAATTTATCTACTTTTGTAGCAGATTTACAAACAATGGCAAGAGAGTATCTTTACGGCAAGAGTTTAAGTGAGTTGCAAGCGGTGTGTGCCGAGTTGCAACTGCCTCGCTTTGTGGCGAAGCAGATTGCCGATTGGCTCTATCGCAAAAATGTTCGCTCCATTGACGAGATGACAAACCTCTCGAAGGTGGCACGCACACTTCTTGCCGAGCGTTTTGAACTCGGATTGCGCACACCCGAAGGCGAGCAAACATCCTCTGACGGCACCAAGAAGTACCTCTATCGCACTGTCGAAAACGAGTTTGTCGAATCGGCATATATCCCTGACCGTGAGCGAGCTACACTCTGCGTATCATCGCAGGCAGGCTGCCGTATGGGTTGCCGATTTTGCGCTACGGCACGACTTGGCTTGAAGCACTCGCTCTCGACTTGCGACATCTTGAATCAGATAGCTTCATTGCCCGAGCGTGACCGCCTTACGAATGTGGTATTTATGGGCATGGGCGAGCCGCTCGATAATATGGAGAATGTGTTGCGCGCACTCGAAATTATGACCTCGGATTGGGGCTTTGGTTGGTCGCCGACACGCATCACTCTATCGACCGCCGGTGTTGCACGCGAGTTGCGCCATTTTCTCGACTCGACACAGGTGCATCTTGCCGTATCGCTCCACAACCCTTTCCACGAGGAGCGCGAGGCGATTATGCCTATCGAGCGAGCCTACCCTATCCGCCAAGTAGCTGATATTCTGCGCGAATACGACTTTACGCATCAGCGCCGAGTATCGTTCGAGTATATTGTAATGAGCGGTTTGAACGACTCGCCACGACACATCAAGGAGTTGTGCCGTTTGCTCGACGGAATAAAGTGTCGCATAAATCTGATTCGGTTCCACAAGATTCCCGATTCGCCATACTTCTCCCCTTCCGACGAGAAGATGATCGCCTTCCGTGATGCTTTGACACAACGAGGTATTATGACCACTATCCGAGCCTCGCGTGGCGAGGATATCAAAGCCGCCTGCGGACTTCTTTCAGCGGAAAACGGAAAACGGAAAACGGAAAACTGACGCAGCGGAGCGAGAGCATAGGGCAAACAAGGTTGCCCTCTGCCGAGCCGCAAGGAAGAAAAGCCTGCGTAGCAGGATTAACGGAAAACTAAAATGAGCCTGTCTAACAAATTATTAGGCAGGCTCATCGATTCAAAAATCGTCAATGATTAGCCCAAAGTAAAACTTACAAAAAATTGGTTTTAAGGCGGCAGTTGCAAGGCAAACAAGGAGCCGAGTGCGCAGCATACTAAATCGTATGTGAGCAACTCGGCTACCGATGTTTAACGAAGCAAATGCCCCTTAAAATAATTTTTTAAGTTTTACTGTGAAGTGTCGCATAAGCTCCGCCTCCCAAACAATCTCCACACCACGGGTAATCTCGTTGCGACGGTCGAAAACATTTTTGAGAGCAGCTGCGATAACTCGCATATGGTTGTCGGTATAGACACGGCGAGCAACGCAAAGACGAAGCAAATCGAGACCACCAAAACGATTCTCGCGTGTTACAGGATCACGGTCGGCAAGGATATAGCCAATCTCGCAACCACGAACGCCAGCTTCGAGATACAACTCGATAGCGAGAGTCTGTGCAGGGAACTCCTCCTTTGGCACCTTGGTAAGCACCTTGTCGGCATCTACGAAGATAGCGTGTCCACCCACAGGACGCTGATAAGGGATTCCGTACTCATCGAGCAAACCTGCAAGGAACTCTACCTGATGGATACGGGTTTCGAGGTTGTCGAACTCGGTATTCTCGTCAAGACCTACGGCTAACGCCTCCATATCACGGCCATTCATACCGCCGTATGTGAGGTAGCCCTCAAATGGAATACAGAAGCGCTTTGCACCCTCGTACCAATCTTCGTGGCGAGTAGCGATAAAGCCGCCCATATTTACGATACCGTCCTTCTTTGCCGACATTGTCATACCGTCAGCCAACGAGAACATCTCCAATGCGATCTCCTTGATAGTCTTATCGGCATAGCCCTCCTCGCGGGTCTTGATAAAGTAGGCATTCTCGGCAAAACGAGCCGAGTCGAGAACTACGCGCTTACCATACTTGTCGGCAATAGCACGCACCTCACGCAAGTTCTGCATCGATACAGGCTGACCACCTGCGGTGTTGTTGGTGATAGTAACGATGATAAACGGCACATTCTCGTGATGCTCCGCCAAAGCCTTCTCCAACTTCTTCGGATCGACATTTCCCTTGAACGGAATTTCGAGCTGTGTATCTTTCGCCTCGTCGATAGTGCAGTCGAGGGCTGTCGCCTTGCGGCTCTCGATATGACCCTTGGTTGTATCGAAATGCGAGTTGCCCGGAACAATCGAGCCAGCCTTCACAAGGTGCGAGAACAATACATTCTCGGCAGCACGGCCCTGGTGAGTAGGGATAACATACTCAAAGCCTGTGATTTTGTTGATTGTCTCTTTGAGGTGGAAGAACGACGACGAGCCTGCGTAGCTCTCATCGCCCATCATTACGGCTGCCCACTGACGGTCGCTCATTGCACCCGTGCCCGAGTCGGTAAGGCAGTCGATATAGACCTGATCCGAACGGAGTTGGAAGAGGTTGTAATCCGCCTCTTTCATCCACTTCTCGCGCTCCTCGCGAGTGCTCTTTTTGATTGGCTCAACCATCTTGATTCGCCAAGATTCTGCAAAAGGAAGTTCCATACTTAAATTAAGAATTGAGAATTAAGAATTAAGAATTATTTATTTTAGGTTGTAGACAACGGTGGTTACCGAGCGAGCATTTATACTAAATGCCAGCGCATCGGCCATTTCGTGAGCCGAGAGGTCGTTGCGTTCGTCGGTGATGTACATCTTTGATGATGCAATCTGCTTGCGGAGGGCTTTTGGCAAGGCGACCTCAACCGCTCTCTTTTCGAATGTATTATTCACATAGACAACAACCAATCGCTTGCCATCGGGCGAGAGGTAGGCTGTAGCTGCCACCTCGCTCAAATTATCTGCTCCCGAAAGGGCCACACGCTGGTAGTTTGGTCTAATGAAGAAACTGTAATTTCCAAGCGCATACAATAGTTTATTCGCCTTGACATCACCACCTCGGAAGATATCCCCCTCTTTGGCGTGCAGAGCAATCAAGGCGTGGTCACCACGCAACTCCATACCCTTCCAATAGCTCCACGATGGCGAGTAGGCATCGACCATATCGCTATAGATTAGTCGTGCCATCAGCAGTGCAGCCTGCATATCGGCATAGTTGGCGCAGTACCAATCTTTGGTAAAGCCCTCAATATTCTTTTTATGGGCACCCGGAAGGAGGCACCACTCCGACATATTGTATTCGACACCATATTTGCGGCACTCCTCGTAGGCCTTTCGATGCACCTCGCGAATCTTGTCACTAGAACGAATGTCGTGATAATCGTGGGCATATACTGCTGGCTTGAGATGGCGCAAATCGCCAATATAGAACTGTGACCCCTTATCGAAGAAGTTTTGCACGACCATATGTTGCGCCTCCACCTCGCCATAGCGCTCGATATATCGGTCGCGTTTCTCGTGGAGGTAGGTCACACGCGAGGTCTCGCCAAGTTGCAAACGCACATTGTCGAATCGCTTATCACGCGAGAGCGCCTTATCGAGTTCAATCATTATTCGCTTGAGCTCGCTATTACGCCACACCGAGCCCTCCTGACGAGGCTCGTTCCACTTCGACTGCGGCTCGTTGGTAGGGCTGATGTAGGGAACATTCCAACCCTTATCCATATAGTGCGCTGCAACATCCACCATATAGCGAGCAAAGTCGTCGTAGCAATCCTCCTTAATATTGGCAACCTTGCCATCGTCAGTGTAGCCCTTGCCATTTATCGTATAGTGCACCAAAGGTGTATTCGAGAAGAGGATAAAGTTGTTGCTACCTCTCTTTACGGCCTCAGTCATCCAATACTCCTGACCTGCGCACTTACCCCAATCGTAGTTCTTACCATCGAGCGTAAGGTAACACTCGGCACGACGATGGAACGGAAATATATCGCAGTTGGGCGACTCCAATGTTCCACCACCAAGGTTCACGCGCCACGCTGACAAGCCTGCGCCCTTTGGGTTGCCATTCTCGTCGTACTCTTGCGAGAATAGCCAGTCGGCAATCTTCTGCTTCGATGTTTCGCTCCAATACTTACCCACAAAGTCGCCACTCCACGCATCTGCAGCACCCCAATACTCGATTGTCTGGTGCTTTTCGGCAGGGTTTATACTAACCTTCAACGGCTGCGCTTCGGCAACAACAATTGCCGAAAGCATAGCGAAAAATAGAGCAGTCTTCTTCATCCTACTGATTTGCAAATTGTTTCAACTGTGCAATCTCCTGCGGCCAAATCTCCTCATTAGGAGTCTCAAGCGTCAAAGGCATCTCCTCGAAGAGTGGCGATTGAGCAATAAAGCGGAAGCAGTCCCAGCCGATAAAGCCCTCGCCCAACGAGGTATGGCGGTCAACACGCGAACCAAGTGGTTTCAAGGCATCGTTCAGGTGCATACCACGCAGATACTTCATACCGATAATGCTATCCACCTGCGCAAAGGTCTTTTCACACGCCTCAACGCTCGAAAGGTCGTAGCCCGCAGCGAAGGTGTGGCAGGTGTCGATACAGAAGCCAACACGCGATTTATCCTCAACCTTATCTATAATGTGCGCAATATGTTCCCATGCAAAACCGAGGTTGGAGCCCTGGCCTGCGGTATTCTCGATTACGGCAGTTACGCCATGTGTGCGGTCAAGAGCCATATTTATCGACTCAGCGATGCGGTCAAGCGACATCAGCGAGGTGATCTTTCCGAGGTGGCTTCCCGGGTGGAAGTTCAAGCGGTCCAAGCCCAACTTCTCGCATCGCGCCATCTCCTCAAAGAAGGATTCACGCGACTTCTCCAACCCCTCACGCTCGGGGTGTCCGAGGTTGATAAGATAGCTATCGTGTGGCAAAATCTGCTTTGCCGTATATCCGCACTCTGCGCATGCCGCCTTAAATCGCTCACACTGCTCCTCAGTCAGAGCCGGAGCAAGCCATTGGCGTTGGTTTTTGGTAAACAGGGCAAAGGCGGTCGCACCTATCGCCTTGGCATTATGCGGAGCATTCTCCACTCCTCCCGATGCGCTTACATGTGCACCAAAGTATTTCATAATAAACTTCGTTTATAATTGAGAACTGAGAATTGAGAATTGAGAATTACTCTAATTTCAACAAACTATTTCATTATCAACGCTCCTAAAATCGTCAATGATTGAGGAAATTTTGTGCGATGCCAGGTAGCGAAAGCGGAGCATACTAAAAGGTATGTGAGCATTTCGCTATCCGACGCACTCGTGCAAAATTTACCAATCAGAACGATTTTTACACTAATCCCTCGACATTACCATCCTCGGCAAGGCGAATATTCACCGCCTGTGGCGTCTTGCTCAATCCCGGCATACGCATAATATCGCCCGCCAAAACCACCACAAAACCGCTACCGGCATTGAGTTCGATATCCTTGATTTTAAGGGTAAAGCCCTCGACGCTACCATACTGCTTGGCATCGCCACTAAATGAGTACTGCGTCTTTGCAATACAGATAGGCAACTTACCCATACCCCACTTCTCAATTAGAGCAATCTCCTTCTGCGCCTTCAAGCTAAACTCCACCGAGCCTGCACCATATATATTCTTGGCAACCTTCTCGATCTTTGTCATAATGCTATCTTCGAGGTCGTATGCATAGTTGAGCGGTGCCGATGGCTGATTTTCGATAAGCTCTACCGCTGCTTTTGCCAGCTCGGCAGCACCTTCGCTACCCTCCATATAGGCGTTATTGATTACGCAACGAACACCCTGTTCTGCACAATGCTCCATAACCAACGCAATCTCTTCGTCGGTGTCGCTGGCGAAGCGGTTGAAGCATACCAAAACGGTCTGACCGAACCTCTGTAAGTTGGCAATATGGCGGTCGAGATTTGCAAAACCACGCTTCAAACCCTCGGCATTTGGCAGTTTAATCTCCGTTTCAGGTACTCCACCGTGCATCTTCAACGCCAAAGTCGAGGCTACCAAAACTGTCAGATCGGGTTTCAGTCCCGCTTGACGACACTTGATATCATAAAACTTCTCGGCACCGAGGTCTGCACCGAAGCCCGCCTCCGTAACGGTGTAATCCGACCACGACATTGCCATACGGGTTGCAATCACCGAGTTGCAGCCATGAGCAATATTTGCAAAAGGACCTCCATGTATAATTACAGGGTGATGCTCGGTTGTCTGCACGAGATTTGGATTTATGGCATCTTTCAACAGGGCCACAACCGCACCCGTAACGCCCAGATCCTCCACCGTAAATGGGGTATCATCGTAGCGCACACCGAGTACTATACGGCCAATGCGCGCGTACAAGTCGTCAATATTGCGAGCCAAACACAAAATAGCCATAATCTCCGATGCAGGAGTGATATCAAAGCCTGTTTCGGTAGGTATTCCGTTTGTCGAGCCTCCAAGTCCCGAAACGATATGGCGCAAAGAGCGGTCGTTCATATCGAGAACTCGTCGCCACATAACCTTCTTCAAACCAACCTGCTTCGAGCGATTGTGGTAGAGATAGTTGTCGAGCAGGGCAGCAATAAGGTTGTTCGCCGAAGTTACCGCATGGAAATCTCCCGTGAAGTGGAGATTTATATCCTCCGAAGGCAGCACCTGAGTATAGCCGCCACCCGTTGCGCCTCCCTTCATACCGAAGCAAGGTCCCAACGAAGGCTCACGCAGTGCAATAACGGCACGCTTGCCGATGTGGTTAAGTCCCATTCCGAGGCCAATACTAACGGTAGTTTTTCCTACGCCTGCTTTTGTCGCAGTAATGGCCGTTACAAGAATAAGATGACTCTTTTTAACCTTTTTGCCATCAATGAGTTTGTACGGAATTTTAGCTATGTATTTGCCATAGTTAAACACTTCGTCCTCAGGAAATCCCACCTGAGCAGCAATCTCGCGGATATTCTTCAATTTTACCGAACGAGCAATTTCAATGTCTGATTTCATTGTAGTAATATATATTTATTAAATTTTTCCCTTGTTTTTTGCATAACGCTCTACAAATATACAAAATTTATAGTTAATTCAAAACAGCAGAACGATAAAAAAAGTTCACTATTAGGCGAAAAGCGTTATCTTTGCGGAGGATTTGGCAATTATGAGAGAAAAAAATTCCATCTTGGGACATATCGCATGCTTTACGGCATACCTGATTTTCGGACTCAACATAATAGTTTGCAAGGACTTAACATCGAGCGATACAATATCGCCGCTAGCCCTCTTCACACTCCGCTCACTTGGCGCCGGCCTGCTCTTTTGGTTTATCTCACTGTTCATGCCGAAGGAGAGAGTTGAGCGACGCGATCTGCCAAAGATTTTCGCAGCATCGGTACTTGGCTTCTTCCTTGCGCAAATAACATTTTTGATGGCGATTTCGCAAATTACGCCAATGGATTGCTCCATCGTCGCATCGCTTTCGCCACTCTATACGATGTTCATTGCGGCATTCGCCCTCAAAGAGCCTATTTCGGCCAAGAAAATAGGCGGTGTAGTATTGAGCCTTTGTGGTGTTTTATACCTGATAATCAACAGTGTTACCACAACATCCTCAACCGTACAGACCACCCCTGTCGGAGTGTTGCTCATCGTGGCAAATTCGCTCTGTTTCTCGCTCTATCTCGGAGTTTTCAAACCGCTGATAGGTAAGTACTCCGTGGTAACTTTTATGAAGTGGATATTCCTCTTCTCGACTCTGATGAGTCTGCCATTCTCGGCAAAGGAGCTTGCTGCCGTAGATTTTGCAGCGTTGCCGCTATCCTACATTGCCGAACTCTCATTTCTGATTTTCTGCGCCACATTCGTAACCTATTTTCTGATCCCGATAGGTCAGAAACGACTACGCCCGACACTCGTCAGCATGTACTCCTATGTACAACCTATCATAGCTATTGTCGTCAGCATCTGCATCGGTATGGATACATTGAGTTGGCAGAAAGTGGCGGCTGCCATAACCGTATTTTCGGGCGTAATAATCGTTTCGCGAAGCAAGCAGAGAGATACGGCAAATCAAAATTAGCCCGCATTACAGCCATTTTATTATTTTTATCGTGCAGTTCGTATAAATATACGAAATTTTATTCTATATTTGTATGTTCAAACGCAATCACAAATACAAAAACACAATATTATGAAGAGAATTTTTACACTTTTTGCAACACTTATCGCATGCGCAGGCATGGCTCATGCACAAGCTACCGTCGAATCGGCAACTCCGCAGGAGCAGGTAACCTTCTCGAACGAGGTTAAGACCGAGAAAGAGGCTCCTGCATTCAAGAGCGAGGCTCAGATTAAGGCCGAGAAGGCGGCTCTGCGCAAGGAGCGCAACACCATCGAGTTCAACGCTACAATCAACGGTTCGCTTTCGCACTTCAACACAAGCTGGCGTTCGGTGAATGGTAACACCAACTCGTTGACCGCACTTGGCAACATCCTCTTTACCCACAACTACAAGAAGGGCAAGTTCACTATCGGCACCAAGGTTACCGGCAAACTCGGTTACACCTACAACTTCCTTGACGAGAGCGAAGGTTCGAGCGATGTAACGAAGAGCCAGGATGAGTGGTTTATCCAGACAGCTCCGGCTTACACCCTCTCGAAGAGTTGGAATGTGGGTGGTTCGGCATCGTTGCGTTCGCAGTTTGCTAACGGTTACAACGGCGACGACAAACTCACAAGCGTAGGCTTTGCTCCTGCATACCTCACTCTTGCAGCAGGTTTCACCTATGTATGCCCTAACGCAAAGTTCCCAATAAAGATTAATGTGTCGCCTATCTCTATGAACGCAACTTATGTTGTTGATCAGCGAGTTCGCGACTTCTTCTATGGCGAGAAATTTGGCACAACTGCTGTTACCGACCTCACACTCGACCAGCGTAACTCGCCGTATGTTTACGGTTTGACACTCGAAGATGGCATCCAGCGTTACGAGGGCGGTTCTTCGATTCAGATCGACTTCGACAAGACCTTTGGTAAGAAGGGCGTATTCCGCTATCGTACTACACTCTACTCGTTCTACGGTTGGATCAACGATGTATCGCAGCAGGCAAAGAGCAAGGAGTGGAACGCAGACCCTGCAAATGCAACCAACCCTCTGAACTACGAGCGTATCGTGCCTACCGTTCGTTGGGAGAACACCATCGACATCAAGGCTACGAAGTACTTCTCGACACAGTTCTACTTCCAGCTCTACTACAACCAGGCACAGATCAACAAGGTTCAGACCCAGGTTGTGCTTGGCGTAGGTCTTGCATATACCTTCAAAAACAAATAATGTAATTGGATAAGCAGGGAGGTTCCTACTTGTTGAACGGGCGCTGATGCGGTGTGCCACCGCATTTACAATTCTACCCACCCCTAAATCCCCTCCGGGGAGGGGACTTGGTCGCCAAAGGCGATAAGGTGGGAAAAATAAGCAACAGAAAAGGGATTTTCCCTTGTCGGACGGGCGCTGATGCGGTGTGCCACCGCATTTACAATTCTACCCACCCCCAAATCCCCTCCGGGGAGGGGACTTGGTCGCCAAAGGCGATAAAAGGAGATATTGTAAAGTTTAACGAAAGACGAGAGTTAAAAACAATTCTCAATTCTCAATTCTTAATTCTCAATTAAAGTGAAGGGAGTAACCAAGCATCTTTTAAGAACGGTTGTTCTACTTTTGATACTTTTTGCGGGTTGGCTTGTCGGAGTATATTCCGGCAAGCAGCTTGCAAATAATCAGGTGCGTGTATATCTCAACAACTACAACTCCCACAACGACAAACTCACGCGCGTATTGTCGATGATCGAGACCGAATATGTCGATTCTATCTCGCGCGACTCGTTGGCAGAGTTAGCCATCCCGGCCATTCTCCACAAACTCGATCCGCACTCGGTATATCTCCCTCCAAAGGAGTTCGAGCAGGCAGAGGAGCCATTGCAGGGCGAGTTCGACGGTATCGGCGTCGTATTCAATATGGCTACCGATACGGTTATTGTGCTAAATGTTATCCCTTCGGGCCCAAGCCGCAAGGCGGGTGTGCAGGGAGGCGACCGTATTATCAAGGTCAACGATACACTTATTGCAGGTCAGAAGATGTCGCAGATCTCGGTGATGAAACGCCTGCGAGGTCCTCGTGGCACGCAGGTAAAACTCTCGATCGAGCGAAGAGATATCGAAGGCCTTGTAGATATTGTTGTAACACGCGATGCAATACCTTTGCATAGCGTCGAGGCGTCGTTGATGCTCACCAAGGAAATCGGCTTTATCAAGCTCTCGCAGTTCTCGCGCACCTCTTACACCGAGATTAAGAAGGCTCTATCGTCGCTTCGCAGCCAGGGTATGACCTCGCTAATCTTCGACCTGCGCAGCAACTCGGGCGGTTTCCTCGACCAGGCAATTCATATCGCCAACGAGTTCCTGCCGTCGGGCTCGCTAATCGTATATACGGTGGACCGCAACGGCAAACGACTCGAACAGTACAGCAATGGTCGCGGCAGCTCCACCGACTTGAAGATGGTGGTACTTATCGACGAGGCAAGTGCATCATCGAGCGAGATTTTGGCGGGCGCATTGCAGGATAACGACCGCAGCACCATTATAGGTCGCCGCTCCTTCGGCAAAGGTCTGGTGCAGGCGCAGACGCCATTCGAGGATGGCTCGGCACTGCGACTTACCGTAGCACGCTACTACACCCCTACGGGACGCTCAATTCAGAAGCCTTACACCGCAGGCGAGGGCGAGGAGTATGAGCACGATTTGATTGATCGATTCAAACGCAACGAGTTCTTCTCGGCGGACAGCATCCAATTTGCCGACTCGCTTCGCTTCACCACTCCTAAGGGCAAGGTAGTCTATGGCGGAGGCGGTATTATGCCGGATATTTTTGTTCCGCTCGACACGCTGAATGTTACAAAATACTTCTCGGAGGTTAGCGGACGAAATATTCTCTATCGTTACACCATCGACTACTCCGACCGCCATCGCAAGGCGTTGGAGGGCGCCAAGAATTTGGCGGAGTTGAAAGCTCTGCTCGATGGCGACAAGACGCTCTTTACCGACTTTGTGCGCTACGCCGAGCGCCAGGGCGTAAAGCCTAATTGGCGAGAGATAGAGCGTTCACGAAAGATTATGGAGGCGCAGCTCCGCGCCTATATCTCGCGTAACTCCGACCTGGAAGAGAACGCCTTCTACTACTTTATCTACCCTATCGACCGCACCATTCTCCGTGCTATTGAGGAGTTGGAGAAATAGAGGTTGTTAGGGGCGTTAGAGGCATTAGAGATGACATACCATATTATAAACCCTAAACCAAATTAAAAATGAAAAAGATTATCATCACATTGTTGGCGGTTATTACAGTTACCGCTGTTTCGTCAGCACAGCAGAAAGGCGACATGTATGTCGGCGGCGCATTAGGAGTGGGAACAACATCGCTTATCGTGGGAGGCGAGAGCAGTACCGGAGTTTCGTTTGGCATTGCCCCTACATTCGGATATTTTGTAGCAGATAAGTTTAAGATTGGTGGCTCTGTGGCATATAATGTAGAGGTAGGCGACTCTGCTACCCACACAATTCAAGTGACGCCAAATATTGCATACTATGTTGAACTATGCAAGAATTTCTACTACACCCCCGGACTTGAATTAGGCTTTGTATGTGCAGCTGGCGAAGGTATTACCATGCCAGGGTTTGGCGTAGGTTTGTCGCTCGGTAGTTTCGAGTTCCGTCCTACCCCAAAGTTTGGATTTGAAGTAAACCTACTCTCGTTCAGCTATGTCCTTCTATCATACAACGATGACTACATGCGTTTCAATAGTAATGGCGTGGTGTTCGACCTTGGTCTTAACCCGTCGGTAGGTTTGAAATATTACTTTTAGTTAAATATTTCTGGCAACAAAAAAGGCGAGAGAATTCTCGCCTTTTTTGTATTGCGCCAATTTTGATGACATTGAATGACATTCGGGCATTCGCCCTTAACGACATTGAATGGCCACGCACTCCAAAGGAGTGCTTAATGGCAGACGCATTTGTCATTCTCTGTCATTCAGTCAAAATTGGAATTTAGGCAGATGGTTGCAAGGCAAACAAGGAGCCGAGTGCACAGCATACTTGGCGTATGTGAGCAACTCGGCTACCGAAGTTTAACGCAGCAAACGCTGCTTAAAAACAATTTTTACTTTCTGATTGCAGCTACACCTGGCAACTCCTTACCCTCGATATACTCGAGAAGAGCGCCACCACCGGTAGATACATACGATACCTTGTCGGCAAGACCGAACTTGTTGATACAAGCAACAGAGTCGCCACCACCGATAAGCGAGTAAGCACCATTCTGCTGGGTTGCCTCAGCGATAGCCTCGGCTACTGCACGCGAACCGGTAGAGAACTTGTTGATCTCGAATACACCAACAGGGCCATTCCAAAGAATAGTCTTGCACTTGAGGATCTCCTCACGGAAGAGCTTCTTACCCTCATCGGCGATATCGACACCCTCCCACTCTGCTGGGATCTCATTTACAGGAGCTGTCTGAGTGTTTGCGTTCTCGCTGAAATCGTCGCAAACGAGAGCGTCAGGCGACATTACGAACTCGATGCCCTTTGCCTTTGCCTTTGCAAGAATGTCGAGAGCTACCGGGAACATATCAGGCTCGCAAATCGACTTACCTACATTGCCACCGAGAGCACCTGCGAAGGTGTAGGTCATACCACCACCGATGATGATCTTGTCAACCTTCTCCATAAGAGTCTCGATGATAGTGATCTTGGTCGAAACCTTCGAACCACCAACGATAGCTACGAATGGACGCTGTGGGTTCTGCATCATAGCATCAACAGCCTTCAACTCGTTCTCCATCACATAACCGAACATCTTGTCGTTAGGGAAGTACTCAGCGATAAGAGCAGTTGACGAGTGTGCGCGGTGAGCAGTACCGAATGCATCGTTGATGTAGCAATCTGCGTAAGAGGCTAAAGTCTTGGCAAATTCCTTTTGAGATTCCTTC
>JAGBCX010000069.1 GCA_017937805.1 Alistipes sp.
TACCTCAAGTCGCATCGTGGGGTAAGGGGATGGTGGCTACATATTGATGTTGTGCTGTTGCTTTTTACTGAAAGCTGCTACTAACGACTCATAAATCTACCCTTAATCGTGTATTGGATGATAGTTGCGGATTTTAGGTTTTTTATGGTTTCAACTCAACAAAGTTACAAATAATTTGTAAAAAACAAACTACTATAACCAACAAAATGGCCCCTATCAGATAGATATCCGATAGGGACTAATATGAACTTAATAGATTGGGCAGGCTTATCTACAAGTTGTCGTTACTCTTGAACGAGAAACTATCAGTCTTGCTTATAATTATATGGTCGAGCAACTGTATGTCAAATAGTGACGTTGCCTCCTTAATTCGTTTTGTAATATCGAAGTCGGCACCACTTGGTGTTGCACTGCCCGAAGGGTGGTTATGCACTATTATTATACGCGTAGAGAGCAACTCCAAAGCCCTCTTCACAATAAGGCGATGATCCACTACGGTCGCTTGAATACCTCCTTGGCTAATGCGACTACGCTCGATAATGCGATTGGAGTTTGTGAGATATATTGCCCAACACTCCTCGTGCTTCAAATCTTTCAGCAATGGGCGCATTATGCGTATTACATCTTCACTCGAGGAGATCTGTTCTTCGATGTGATTACTTGCCGATACTACACGATGCCCCATTTCGAGTGCCACTTGAAGACGCTCAGCACGCTTCGCGCCAAGACCTGCAACCATACGAAGTCGCGAAGATGGCATATTGGCAATATTTACCAACGAACCACACTCCTTGATAAGTTCCTCGGCTAAAGCCTTGTCTTCCAACAGAATGGCAAGAAGTTCCAAGTCGGTAAGCGACTTGACTCCCCTCAAAGTAAGTTTCTCGCGTAAATCCTGCATGTTGTCACCCCTCCCTATTTGCTTATCTTATCCAAACGGTCAAGAATTCTTGCATACTCCTCGTCAGTAGGCTCATACGACACCGACTGAGCCGCATGTTGCTCGGCCTCCTTCTTGGAAGAGCCCATGCCGTGTCCGACCTCCAAATTGTCAATCAATACCGTACAGCGGAACGAGCGTGTAGCACCTGCACCCGTAGGTGTGCCCTTGGTACGGAAGAGTACCGTATGATGATTCTTCTGTCCCCACTCTATAAGGCGACTCTTGAAATCGGTCTCGGTTTCATCAACCTCTTCGAGAGAGAGGTTGGTCGAATATATTTTGTTGATAAGCAGACGATTGGCGAAATTGTAACCTTGATCGAGATAGATGGCTCCCATCATCGCTTCGAAGGCATCTCCATAGATATGTTTCTGTGTTACACCTATCGAGCGACTGCAAATGATGTGCTTATCCAAGCCGAGTTTTTTTGCTATTGTATTCAGCGATTGGCGCGACACCAACTTCGAGCGCAACTTCGTGAGCTTACCCTCGTCATATTCAGGATACTCAATAAAGAGGTAGTCCGAGGTGATGCTCTCAATTACGGCATCGCCCAAAAATTCGAGTCGCTCATTGTTTATGCTGCGACCTCCGAGTTCCACCGATGCCGATTTGTGAATCAGCGCAAGTTTGTAGAGTTCGATATTGTTCGGAATGAAGCCGAACATATCGTCAATGATACTATAATATAGTTTATCGCGTCCGAAATTACGGCGTATCGGACGAAGTATAAAATCAAACATAATCAGGAATTAGATTTTACGAAACACTACGGTCGAGTTGTGGCCTCCAAAGCCGAATGTGTTGCTCATGGCACAACGCACCTCGCGTTTTTGTGCCTTACCGAGTGTTAAGTTAAGTTTTGAATCAATCTGCGGGTCCAACTCCTCGACATTTATTGTCGGAGGTACGACACCTCTATCTATCGCCATGATACAAGCCAACGCCTCTACGGCAGCCGTAGCACCAAGCAAATGGCCTGTCATTGACTTTGTAGATGAGATATTCATCTTGTAGGCGTGATCACCAAAGAGAGCTTGTACAGCCGTCAATTCGGCAATATCTCCAAGTGGTGTTGATGTTCCATGAGTATTGAGGTAGTCGATATCCTCAACCTTCAAATCGGCATCGTTCAGAGCATCACGCATCGAAATTATTGCACCCTTGCCTTCAGGGTGTGGTGCAGTCATGTGATAGGCATCGGCCGACATTCCTCCACCGACAATCTCGCAATATATCTTTGCACCTCGCGCTTTGGCGTGTTCGTACTCTTCGAATACAAGTGCACCGGCACCTTCGGCAATCACAAAACCGTCTCGACCGGCATCGAATGGGCGCGAAGCGTGTTCTGGATCGTCATTGCGTGTTGAGAGGGCATGCATCGATGAGAAACCTCCTACGGCAGATACCGTAATAGGTGCCTCCGAGCCTCCCGTAACTATTACATCTGCTTTACCCCAACGAATGAGGTTTAAGGCATCAATCATCGCGTGGTTAGATGATGCACAAGCCGATGTAACACTGTAATTTGGTCCCATCAATCCATACTTTATAGATATATGTCCCGCCGCGATATCGGTAATAAGATGGGGTACAAGGAATGGGCTGAAGCGAGGGATACCATCTCCCTCGGCCCAGCCCACTACTTCGTTTTGGAAAGATTGGATACCACCAATACCCGAACTCCAAACAACGCCTGCGCGCTCTTTGTCGAGGGTATCGAAGTCGAAATTCGCATCTTCGACAGCCTCGGTAGCCGCAACGAGAGCAAATTGACAGAATCGGTCATATTTGCGAGCCTCTTTACGGTCGAAGTATTTGGTCCAATCGTAATTTTTTACCTCACAAGCGATACGCGACTTAAAATTAGTAGCATCAAAGAGTGTTATCTCTCTTGCTCCGGAAACACCTTTTTCAAGGTTCGAGAAGTACTCCTCGATATTGTTTCCCAACGCATTGATTGTTCCTATACCGGTGATAACAACTCGTCTTGCTTCTTTCATCTCCAACGCCTGTAAGTACTTTTAATCAATAGTAAAGACTATTTGTGCTCCTCGATATAAGTGATAACATCACCTACGGTCTGGAACTTCTCAGCATCCTCATCAGCTACCTGAACGCCAAAAGCCTTCTCGAACTCCATAACGAGCTCTACGGTATCCAACGAGTCAGCGCCGAGGTCGCCTGTAAAGGTTGCTTCTGGAGTAACTTCCGACTCCTTAACGCCCAACTTGTCAACAATAATCTTAACAACTTTTTCTTGAATTTCTGACATAACTTTCAGTTTTTAATTTAACAATAGTTTAGTTGTATCTAACTTTTTCTTCAATTTCCTCTCCAAAAATGCATCTGTATGTGGCTCAAACACCCTTTTTGTCTTTAAGCACCAAGAAATTATGCAAATGCAACGGTGCAAATGTAGCATTTTTTTATTATCTTTGGCATAAATTTACAAAGAATTTATAAACAAAACACGATAAACAGAAGTTAAATCATTAAAAATCAACTACATATATGAAACTGCTTCTTATCTCAAATTCGACTAATGCCGGAGAGGCCTATTTGAAGTATCCGATTGCACACATTGGTGCCCATTTACAGGGCGTAAGCGAGGTTGTATTTGTTCCTTATGCAGCCGTAACCTTCTCGTACGATGAGTATGAGCGTAAGGTGCAGGAGCGATTTAACGAAATTGGTGTAAAAGTACGCTCCATTCACCACGAAAAGAACCCTCGCAAGGCGATTAAGGAGGCACAAGCCATCTGTGTAGGTGGCGGAAATACCTTTGCTCTTACCAAAAAGATGCAGGAGCAGGGATTGATGACCGCTATTTTGAAGCGCGTGAAGGAGGGTGTTCCGTATGTTGGCTGGTCGGCAGGTAGCAATGTCTGCTGTCCTACAATCTGCACTACCAACGATATGCCTATCGTAGAGCCAAAGTCGTTTAAGGCTATCGGTGCGGTGAAGTTCCAAATCAATCCGCACTATCTTGATGCAAATCCTGAGGGACATGCAGGCGAGACACGCGAGCAGCGTATTGAGGAGTATATCGAGGCAAATCCGCGCCGTTATGTTGTAGGTTTGCGTGAGGGTTGTATGCTTCGCTATATTGACGGTAAGTTGGAGTTGATTGGCTCACGCCCAATGCGAATTTTCAAGAAGGGTGTTGCGGCGTACGAGGTAAATGCTGGTGACGACCTGTCATTTCTCTTGTAGATATGATGACCGAAAAGCAGCAACGTGGTGCGCTTGGCGAGCAGGCGGCGGTGGATTACCTTCGTCAAAATGGCTTTATGATAGTTGAGCGCAACTATCGAATAGGTCGTAGTGAGGTTGATATTATCGCTTCGCGTTATGACGAGTTGCATTTTGTGGAGGTCAAAACTCGCAAGTATGGAACGTTGACGGCCCCCGAAGATGCTCTGACCGAGCAAAAGGCGCGCGCTATGCGCCGTGCGGCTTCGGCATATATGGCGCAACATCGATGTATGCTTGAACCTCGATTCTCGTTAATAGCGATAGAGGTGGTCGGTGAGCGTGTTGAGGCGTTGCGTTTTGTGGAAGATGCATTGCAATATAGTTGGTAAAATTTGTAATTCGTTCAGAAAATAACTACTTTTGTCGCTTGCGTAGATAGAAGCAATAGCAAACAGATGTGGTTTTATAGTTTTTGCATAGTCATATACACCGTGATAGTACGCCTCGCTTCACCATTCTATCCAAAGGCGAAGTTGTGGTGCAGAGGAAGGCGTAATATGTTTGACAGAATGCAAAACGCTATCGCCAAAGAGGATAAAATCGTATGGATACATGTTGCTTCACTTGGCGATTTTGAGCAGGGCCGACCTATTGTCGATTATATAAAGGCAAATTATCCCGACTACAAAATCCTTTTGACCTTCTTTTCGCCTTCGGGCTACGAGGTGCGCAAGAACTACCCTAATGCGGACTATGTCTTTTATATCCCAGCTGACACACGTCGCGAAGTGGCTCGTTTTCTCGATATCGCTCACCCTGAGGTTGCCATATTTGTAAAATACGAATTTTGGTTGAATATGCTTGCCGAGTTGCGTCATCGCAATATACGCACCTTTATAGCATCAGCTATTTTCCGTCGCAACTCCATATTCTTCAATCCGTTTGGCCGAATATGGCGAAATGCCCTTCGCGCTTTCGAAACACTCTTTGTGCAAGATGATAAATCAAAGGAGTTGTTGGCCGAAATTGGCATTACAAATGTAGTTGTAGCGGGCGATACCCGCTTCGATAGAGTGTTGGCTATTGCCGATAGCGCAGAGAAGGTGGCTGTTGTCGAGGAGTTTAAGGGCGAAAGCCGACTCTTTGTTGCAGGCTCGACGTGGGGTCCCGATGAGGAGATTCTTTTGCCGTTGATTAAGGCTAATCCCGATGTGAAATTTGTTATCGCTCCGCACGAAATAGACGAGCATCGCATCGAGCGTATTTTGCGCGAAACAGAGGCGGTGCGATACACGCAACTACCGAGCAATTTTGCCGATAAGCAAGTGCTTGTTCTTGATACAATGGGCCTACTTTCGCGTGTCTATGGCTCGGCAGAGTGGGCCTATGTGGGAGGTGGTTTTGGCGCAGGTATTCATAACACTTTGGAGGCGGCGGTCTATGGTTTGCCCGTAGCCTTCGGTACAAAGTACCGAAAATATAAGGAGGCCTGCGACCTGATCGCTTTGGGCGTAGGTCGCTCGGTCAAGAATGAGAAGGAGTTGCAGGCGTGGTTCAGTGAGTTGAAGTGCGATGCCGACTATCTCGCACGACTCTCAACCCTTGCCAAACTCTATGTCGGTCAGCATCGCGGTACGACCGAAAAAATAGTAGAATCAATTTTTAATTTTTAATTAAAGTTTTCCGTTTTCCGCTTTTCGCTTTCCGTTTTCCGTTTGTTTTACTATCTTTGTCGCGATTATGAAGAAGATAAGAAACTTTTGTATTATTGCCCATATCGACCACGGTAAATCCACCTTGGCGGACCGTTTGTTGGAGGCTACCAACACGCTCAATCAGCGTGAGATGCAGTCGCAGGTGTTGGACGATATGGATCTCGAACGCGAGAAGGGTATTACGATTAAGTCGCACGCCATACAGATGAACTATGTGGCGCGTGACGGCGAAAAATATACACTTAACCTTATTGACACCCCCGGACATGTCGATTTTTCGTATGAGGTGTCGCGTGCAATTGCTTCGTGCGAGGGTGCGTTGCTGGTTGTAGATGCAACGCAGGGTATTCAGGCGCAGACCATCTCGAACCTCTACCTCGCATTCGGCAACGACTTGGAAATTATCCCGGTACTCAATAAGATAGATATGCCTTCGGCAATGATTGACGAGGTGAAAGACCAGATTGTCGATCTGCTCGGTTGCGACCACGACGATATTCTCTGCGCTTCGGGCAAGACGGGCGAGGGCGTAGAGGAGGTATTGGAGGCGATTGTAAGTCGTGTTCCTGCTCCTAAGGGCGATGAGAATGCGCCATTGCAGGCTCTGATTTTCGACTCGGTATTCAATCCGTTCCGAGGCATTATCGCTTACTTCCGTATCTTCAACGGCTCAATCAAGAAGGGCGAACATGTCAAGTTCTTCAATACGGGCGAAGAGTACGATGCCGATGAGATTGGCGTTTTGAAGTTGAAGATGCAGCCTTGCGCCGAGTTGAAGGCGGGCAATGTAGGATATATCTGTTCGGGTATCAAGGAGTCGAAAGATGTGAAGGTGGGCGATACGATTACTTCGGTTGCAAAACCTTGTACGGAGGCTATTGCAGGCTTTGAAGATGTTAAGCCGATGGTCTTTGCGGGTGTCTATCCCGTGGAGGCAGACCAATACGAAGATTTGCGCGCATCGCTCGAAAAGTTGCAGTTGAATGATGCTTCGCTGACCTTCGAGCCTGAGAGTTCGTTGGCTCTCGGCTTCGGTTTCCGTTGCGGTTTCCTCGGTTTGTTGCATATGGAGATTATTCAGGAGCGACTCTATCGCGAGTTCGATATGGACGTTATCACAACCGTACCGAACGTGTCGTACAAGATTACGACCACAATGGGCGATGTTGTCGAGGTGCATAACCCATCGGGCTTGCCTGAGGTTACCAAGATTGCAAAGATTGAGGAGCCATATATCCTTGCGCAGATTATCACCAAGGCGGATTTCCTTGGTCCGGTGATGAAACTCTGCATAGACAAGCGCGGAATTTTGAAAAATCAGACCTACATCACGCAGGACCGTGTTGAAGTCAATTTCGAGATGCCACTGTCGGAGATTGTCTTCGACTTCTACGATAAGTTGAAGAGTATTTCGAAGGGCTATGCCTCGTTCGACTACCATCGCACGGGCTACGAGGTCAGCAAGTTGGCGAAGTTGGATATTTTGTTGAATGGCGATCCTGTTGATGCACTCTCATCGCTTATTTATGCCGACCACGCCTACGACTTTGGTCGCAAAATGTGCGAGAAGTTGAAGGAGTTGATACCGCGCCAGCAGTTCGATATCGCTATTCAGGCGGCGATCGGTGCGAAGATTATCGCTCGCGAGACCGTTAAGGCGGTGCGTAAAGATGTAACTGCAAAGTGTTATGGTGGCGATATCTCGCGTAAGCGTAAGTTGCTCGAAAAGCAGAAGGCGGGTAAGAAGCGTATGCGTCAGATTGGACAGGTGCAGGTGCCGCAAACTGCCTTCCTTGCGGTGTTGAAGATGGACTAAATTAGCATACAAATTAACTCGTAGATATGAAAAAAACAATTATAGACCTATTCGAGTCATCGGTTGAGAAATTCGGCAACAAGCCATTTTTGCTCGAAAAGACGACCAACGAATTTGAGCCTACTACATACGCCGAGACGCGCGAGATTGCCCTGAAAACGGGTGCTGGACTTGCAGCTCTCGGCATTAAGCCGAAGCAGGCAGTGTCGATTTTAGCAGAGGGTTGCAATGCGTGGATTACCTCGGAGTTGGGACTCTTGTATGCAGGTGCTGTCAGTGTGCCGTTATCGATAAAGTTGGAGGAGGCAAACGACCTTCTTTTCCGTCTGCGCCATGCAGAGGTTTGTGCAATTTTCGTATCACGCAACCAACTCCCGAAGATTCGTAATATCCGCGAGCAACTGCCACTTTTGAAGCATATCATCGTGTGGGGCGATATCGAGTTGCAGGAGGGAGAGATAAGCCTTGCGGAGTTGAACGCAATGGGCGAAAAGTACCTCGCAGAGCATCGTGAGGAGTTCTTGGCGATAGGTCGTGCAGTTCAGAACGATGACTACGCTACAATCACCTACACTTCGGGTACTACGGCAGACCCTAAGGGTGTGATATTGACACATCGCAACTATACCGCAAATGTCGAGCAGGCTCTGACTCGTATCTCTATCCCTTCGGACTATACGATGTTTATCATCTTGCCACTCGACCACTGTTTTGCACACGTTGCAGGCTTCTATATTATGGTGGCTTGTGGTGCTTCGGTGGCTACAACGCAGGTTGGTCGCACCCCACTCGAAACATTGAAGAATGTACCTGTAAATATCAAGGAGGTTAAGCCGCATGTATTGTTGTCTGTTCCTGCGTTGGCAAAGAACTTTCGCAAGAATATCGAGGCCTCGATTCACAAGCAGGGACCAAAGGTCGAGAAACTCTTTAAGTTTGCATTGAAGGTTGCCTACGAGTATAACCAAGATGGCTACACAAAGGGCAAGGGCTGGCGTTTTGTGCTGAAACCGCTTGTGGCATTGTTCGATAAGATTCTCTTCGAGAAGGTGCGCCAAGGATTTGGTGGTAACATCAAGTTCTTCGTAGGTGGTGGTGCATTGCTCGACTCGGAGTTGCAACGATTCTTCTACGCTGTGGGAATGCCGATGTTGCAGGGCTACGGCTTGTCGGAGGCTACACCTATCATCTCGGCTAATTCGCTCGGCAAGGGGCGTCATCGCTTTGGCTCGTCGGGTAAGGTTATTCAGCCACTCGAATTGCGCATTCTCGACAACGATGGCAACGAGATGCCGTTGGGCGAGAAGGGCGAAATCGTTATCAAGGGCGAGAATGTTATGGCTGGCTATTGGAAGAACCCTTCGGCAACGGCTGAAACGGTTGTTGATGGCTGGTTGCATACGGGCGATATGGGATATATGGGCAAAGATGGATTTCTCTATGTTCTCGGTCGCTTCAAGAGCCTTCTGATTTCGAGCGATGGCGAGAAGTATAGCCCTGAGGGTATGGAGGAGGCTATGGTCGATAAGTCGCCATATATCGACCAGATTATCCTGCACAACAACCAAAACCCTTATACCATTGCTATCGTAGTGCCAAACAAAGATGCGTTGCGCAGAGAGGTTGGCAACGATGCTGCAAAGGCTGCGGAGTTGATTGATACCGAAATTCGCAAATACCGCACAGGTGGTGAGTTTGGCGAGGAGTTTCCGGACAGATGGTTGCCTGCGGCTTTGGCGATTGTCGATGAGGCGTTCACCGAGCAGAACGGATTGGTGAATAGCACCATGAAGGTTGTTCGCAACAAGGTTGAGAGCCACTTTGCCGACCGCATTGACTACGCTTACACTGCCGAGGGTAAACAGTTGCTTAACGAGAAGAATTTGGAGTCGTTATCAAAGTTGTTATAGAGTTTTTATAATAGTGTCTTAAATAAAAAAGATAGGGTGCATAATGAACTGCTCCCTATCTCTTTTCTATATACCTATATTTATTATTTATTATTAAACGCTTTTCGTAACTGTTCGACAATGTCGGCACGAATAGCATGCTCGGTTGTGAGAATCATATTTTTAATTGCGTAGGCCGTAGATTTACCATGACCTATAACCACCGGTGCATTGATTCCAAGAACAGGTGTGCCACCTATATTCTCATAATTCACACCCTCCCAGAAAGTGCTCGTAATACCATCTGTCGCATTTATGGCATATAGGCCTTCGGTAAGTTTTAATACAATGTTACCCACAAAACCGTCACATACCACAACATCTGCCACCTTCGATGTGAAGATGTGCGATGCCTCAATATTGCCGACAAAGTTGTACTGTCCGGTATCGTTGCCGACCTGCATAAGTTCATAAGCCGCCTTCGCCTGCAAATTACCCTTGCTCGACTCGGCTCCAATATTTAGCAGAGCGACACGAGGTGCCTCTATTCCGAGAACAGACTCTGCATATATTGAACCTATAAGGGCATACTGCTCCAATACATCGGCCTTGCAATCAACATTCAAACCTATATCGAGCAATATTACGGGAGCGCCCGTAACGGTCGGAACTACGGTTGATATTGCCGGGCGCAACACTCGGTCTATAACCTTTATCACCTGCGTTGAGCCGACCATCATTGCCCCCGTAGAGCCGGCACTTGCAAAACCGTCAATCTTACCCTCGGCAAGGTGGCGAAAGCCGACAACGATGCTCGAATCCGCCTTCTGCTGAAATGCACGAACAGGGTGGTCGCCCATCTCAATAACCTCCGAGGTGGCAACAATATCAAATTTTGCACTGTCGCAATGCTCCTCTTCGAGGACTTCCCGTATGCGGACTTCGTCACCGAAAAGAACAATACGACAATCTGCGCCCACAGCATCAAGAGCCATAATAGCCCCCTTTACCGCAGCCTCGGGTGCAAAATCTCCACCCATAGTATCCAATCCGACTCTAATCATACTCGAAAGGGTTGGTTAAGTGTCAAAAAAAGCCTGCAAACCTAAACGGCGAGCAGGCTTCATTGTTTCAGCGCATAGATAGAACTATGCTTCTACCTTCTTCTCGATAGCCAACTTGCCACGGTAGAAACCGCACTCAGGGCATACACGGTGATAGAGGACAGCCGAACCGCAGTTCGAGCAAGTTACAACTGTTGGAACAACAGCCTTGTAGTGAGTTCTACGCTTGTCTCGGCGAGTTGACGAGACTTTGTGTTTTGGATGTGCCATAACTGTAATTTATTTTTTAAGTTTTACTATTTGTTATCTTGTTTCGAGTTGTATCGACTACTCGATTACTCTTCAAAATTCTCCTCCTCCGAGCCCTCATCGGCAGCGGTAAAGCGAGCCATCATCTCGGGGTTGCAACCGCCCTCCTCGTGTACGCGACGATAAGGCAACGATATGACAATACTCTCGTAGATATACTGCTTCAACGACAATAGGTCGCCCTTAGCAATCCACATTACATCGCCATCGTAGTCGTGCTGCAAATCCGAAAAACGTACAGTGAGCAATCCGGAAAACTCAACAGGGATATCGCAATTTTCCAAACAACGATCGCACTCTACTGCCACGCTACCCGAAATCACAACATTAACATCGAGCTTCGTGTCCGAGCAGTTTACGCAGGCATGAACCTTGCAGTTTCCACCCTTAATTTCGTTCGACTCCATCTCGCTGAATAACGCATCGTCCACCTCGAAATCGAAGGTGTGAAGACCGCTTGACAGCGACATGTAGTCAATCGAAAACTTGTTTCCTGCTCCCATAATTTGCCTATAATGGCGTAATTAGCGTGCAAATGTACGACAAAAAAGCAAATTGTGCAAAGTTTTCGTGCGAAAGTTGCTATATTTGCAGAAAATAAAGTAAAAACCGAGTTAAAAAAGCTTGTATTTAACCCCATGAGCAGATTCAAAACCGTCATTTCAAGCAACTTCGAAGAGCTATGGCGCTACAATATAGTTGTTGTATGCGAGCTATGTTCGGCCGAGGGCGAGCGTATCGAATACAAGTCAAAGGAGAGTTTTGTTGCGGCAGTGGGCAGTAATCTCGCAACACCACCAATCGATTACGACTCCGATAGAGAGATAGTTATCGAGAGCGCAGATGGTGCCTATGCGAATATTCTGGTGTATGTGATACCTCACACCTTGCCAAGCACAAACGATGTCTATAAGACTAAACCTTTCCCTCTAAAGATAAAGATAGAGACGCAAGATGGTGTAATTGTCAATCAGATATTTAAGATAAATCAGTGGTCGGGCGATAATATAGCTTTGAAAGCGGAAAGCGGAAAACGGAAAACGGAAAACTGAGAGCGCACCCCATAAAGCGACCAACGGGAGCGCCCCCAGAAAGGGCGGAACGCCCGCCCCTATAAAGCAGTCGCAGACTGCGCCCCCAGAAAGGTTGCGCCTTGACCACCCTCAGAGTTCAGAAAACGGAAAACTTAAAGCGCACTCCTATAAAGCGACCAACGGGAGCGAATCCTATATAGTCCTATTCAATCCTATAATTCGCCTGCGCCTTGATGAGGGTTGGAGTTAAAAATAAAAAAGATATGAAACAGAATTGGAAACCATGTGCAATAGTCAATCCCGTACCGGCGGTATTGGTTAGTTGCGGTGACAGCCCCGAAAATTACAATATGCTTACCATCGCTTGGGCAGGAACGATTTGTTCCGAGCCGCCTATGGCGTATGTATCAATACGTCCTGAACGCCACTCCTACGAGATAATAAAGCGCACGGGCGAGTTTGTCATAAACCTTACCACCGAGGCGTTGGCCGAAGCAACGGATTGGTGTGGTGTGCGCTCGGGACGCAATTTCGATAAGTTTAAGGAGTGTGGATTGACTCCCGAAAAGTCGGCTGTGGTGGCAGCACCTTCGATTGCAGAATCGCCAATCTCGATTGAGTGTCGGGTGAAGCAGATTATCCCTCTGGGCTCGCACGATATGTTTATTGGTGAGGTTGTGAATGTTGCGGTAGATGAGAGCTACATTGATGCCGAAACGGGCAAACTTGATGTGGCGAAGATGCGGCTTTTGACCTATGCTCACGGAGCATACTTCAAACTTGGCGAGCAGATAGGCACTTTTGGCTGGAGCGTTAAGGGCTCAACGCTCCGCAAAGAGTTGAAGCACGGAAAGCAAAGACGTTAAAACCGCACAAATACAAGGAGCACCCAAAGTGCAGTAACCCCGAAAGTTTCTTGTCCAAACTTTCGGGGTCACTTCAAAAATCGACTCCTTTTTTGTGATCCCGCTGGGATGGTCGGTTTCTGCGCCAGACGCGCACAGAGGGCACTTTTTCAGACTCACTCTGCACTCACTGATGCGGTTTTCTACACTAAAATTTCAAGGCTCAAACATGCACGATATTGCAGCTATTTTTACGATGCAACCTAAAAATAATTCTTCGTTGCGAA
>JAGBCX010000070.1 GCA_017937805.1 Alistipes sp.
GCCATTGGTCAATCTTACACGCGCAACCTTACGCATAGCCGAGTTTGGCTTCTTTGGTGTTGTAGTGTAAACACGGGTACAAACACCACGGCGCTGCGGACACGCTGCCAGAGCCGGAGACTTCGACTTGTCCTCCATCTTTGCTCGGCCATTTCTAACTAACTGTTGAATTGTTGGCATTTTAAACCTTTAATTTGTTAATAATCACGGGGGTTTGACGCCCCAAATCTCTATTTCATTTCGCCAAAAGGCCTGCAAAGGTAAGCATTTTTTTTGGATTACAATATATATATGCAACTTTTTTCACCTTTTTTGCCCCATTTTTTCAGCATTTTAGCCCATTTTCGAGGTTGTTATTATTCTTTTTTCTTATATTTTCCTCGTTTAAATAAGTGTCGCTTATTGCTTAATTTGCAATACGCTGATTATCTGAGTGTTGAAATTTTACAAAATTACAATTTTTGCAAGTTATCAACAATTTTTTCTCGAGTTGAATTTTTTTGAAAAATTAGGGAAATTGTCTGAAAAATCAGGAGTTAGGGAGGGGCGCTGAAAGTTTTTTGTTTTGCGAACTCTTGGCGTGGTCATGGCGCAAGCAAGAATAGAAGACGCAGTCTGCGACTGCTTGATAGGAGACGGGCTATGCCCCTTATAGGAGGCGCACCTGCGGTGCTTGATAGGAAGCGCTGAAAGTTTTCAACTCCTCACTCCTCACTAAAACAAACTAAACTAAAAGTTTTCCGTTCTCCGAGCGTGGTCATGGCGCAACAGAATATGAGACGCAGTCTGCGACTGCTTGATAAGAGGCGGGCTGTGCCCTTGATAGGAGGCGCACCTGCGGTGCTTGATAGGAAGCGCTGAAAGTTTTCAACTCCTCACTCCTCACTCCTCACTAAAACTAAAAGTTTTCCGTTTTCCGCTTTCCGTTTTCCGTTTCTTTTATTATCTTTGCGGGTTGAATGTGCGTATGCACGCACACGCAACGCACACAAGAGTCGAAATAATCAAAAAATAATTAGATATAACCATGGAATATAACTTTAAAGAGATCGAACAAAAATGGCAAAAAGAGTGGCAGGAGAGAGGCATTTACAAAGTAAATGTCGATAATTCTCGCCCGAAGTTCTATGTTTTGGATATGTTCCCATATCCATCGGGAGCAGGATTGCACGTAGGACACCCGCTCGGATACATCGCCTCGGATATCTACTCGCGCTACAAGCGATTGTGTGGTTACAATGTGTTGCACCCAATGGGCTATGATGCTTTCGGCTTGCCTGCCGAGCAGTATGCTATTCAGACAGGTCAGCACCCTGCCGTAACCACCGAGCAAAATATTGCCCGCTACCGTGAGCAGTTGGATAAAATCGGTTTCTCTTACGATTGGAGCCGTGAGGTGCGCACTTGCGAGCCTGAGTACTACAAATGGACACAGTGGGCATTCCTTAAAATGTTTGCTCACTACTACAACAACGCTACCCAAAAAGCAGAGCCTATTGCCGACCTTGTAGCACACTTCGAGAAGCACGGCACCGAGGGTGTTGATGCAGCTTGTACCGCAGAATTGCACTTCTCGGCTGAGGAGTGGAACGCAAAGAGCGAGGCGGAGAAGGAGCAGGTATTGCAGAACTATCGCCTTGCATTCCGTGCCGACACAATGGTAAATTGGTGTCCACAACTCGGCACCGTACTCGCCAACGATGAGGTGAAAGATGGTTTGTCGGTGCGTGGAGGCTTCCCTGTTGAGCAGAAGAGAATGAAGCAGTGGCTGTTGCGTGTTACGGCTTATGCACAGCGCATGCTTGACGGTCTTGATTCGCTCGAATGGAGCGAGTCGCTCAAAGAGATTCAGCGCAACTGGATTGGTCGCTCGGAGGGTGCGCAGGTATTCTTCGATGCTGAGATGGCAAATGGCGAAACCCGCAAACTCGAAATATTTACCACTCGCCCCGACACAATATTTGGTGTAACATTTATGGTTGTTGCTCCGGAGCATGAGTGGATAGCCGATATGACCACCGCCGAGCAGAAGGAGGCGGTTGAGGCCTATATTGAGCAGACCAAGAAGCGCAGCGAGCGTGAGCGTATTGCCGAAACAAAGCGTGTAAGCGGTGTATTTACCGGTTCGTATGCGACAAATCCATTCACCGGCAAGCGTATTCCGATTTATGCTTCGGATTATGTGTTGGCGGGCTATGGAACAGGTGCTATTATGGCTGTTCCTGCGCACGACTCGCGCGACTACGCCTTTGCTCGTCACTTCGGTTTGGATATCGTGCCTGTGGTTGAGGGTGGAAACCTCGAAGAGTCTTCGTATGATGCAAAGGAGGGTTGCCTCATCAACTCTGACTTCCTCAATGGCAAAGATGTTAAGGTTGCCATTGTCGAGATGTTCGAGGAGGTGGAAAAGCGTGGTCTTGGCAAGCGACTTGTAAATTATCGCCTTCGTGACGCTATATTCTCGCGCCAACGCTATTGGGGCGAGCCGTTCCCAATTCGCTATAAGGGCGATGTGGCTCTTCCGCTTGATGAGAGCGAGTTGCCATTGACCTTACCGCCAATCGAGAACTTCGGACCTACCGAGCAGGGCGAGCCACCATTGGCACGCGTTGAAGGTTGGGAGTATGAACTCTCGACCATGCCGGGCTTTGCAGGCTCGTCAGCATACTATCTCCGCTATATGGACCCTCACAACTCGGAGGCTCTTGTGTCGAAGGAGGCTAACAACTATTGGCGCAGCGTGGATTTGTATGTCGGCGGTATCGAGCATGCGACAGGTCACTTGATGTACTCTCGTTTCTGGAATATGTTCCTCTACGACCTCGGTTATGTTTGCGAGAGCGAGCCATTCCGCAAGTTGGTAAATCAGGGTATGATTCAGGGCCGCTCGAACTTTGTTTATCGCGTGGTTGGCACAAACAAGTTCGTATCGCTCAACCTCCGCAACGAGTACGAAACACAGGAGATTCATGTCGATGTAAATATTGTGAAAAATGATATTCTCGACCTCGATGCTTTCCGCGCTTGGCGACCAGAGTTCAAAGATGCAGAGTTTATCCTCGAAAACGGACAATATATCTGCGGTTGGGCGGTTGAGAAGATGTCGAAGTCGATGTTTAATGTCGTAAACCCTGACTATATTGTCGAGCAGTATGGCGCAGATACTCTCCGTATGTACGAGATGTTCCTCGGACCATTGGAGCAGTCGAAGCCTTGGGATACCAACGGTATTGATGGCGTACACAAGTTCTTGCGCCGTTATTGGCGATTGTTCCACACCCGCACAGGCGAATGGGCAGTAACCGATGAAAAGGCTACCGACAAGGAGTTGAAAACCCTGCACAAGACCATCAAGAAGATTAGAGAGGATATCGAAAACTTCTCGTTCAACACCTCGGTTGCTGCGTTTATGATTTGCATCAACGAGTTGGGTGAGTGCCACAAGCGAGAGATTTTGGAGCCGCTTACAATCCTTCTCAACCCATTTGCTCCGCACATCACCGAGCAGTTGTGGTCGATGTTGGGACACGAGGATAGCGTGTGTGACGCATCGTACCCTATATGCGAGGAGAAGTACTTGGTAGAGAGCGCATTCGAGTACCCTGTGATGATCAACGGCAAACTCCGCTTTAAGCAAGAGTATCCACTTACAACTTCGCCAGCCGATATTCAAGCGGATATCGTAACGAAAGAGGAGGCTCAGAAGTGGTTGGAGGGTGCTGCTCCGAAGAAGATTATCGTTGTACCGGGCAAGATTATCAACATTGTAAAATAGCATATATTACGATTATGAAACAAATTTTGAGTTTTGCACTCCTGCTCGCAGTTGTGTTTGGAGCATCGGCACAGCAGACCTTTGTGGAGATTCCGTGCAAGGCCGATAAGATTATCAAGCATTGGAACAATAGCAACGCACCTCACTCCAACGAGATTACCGCAGACGAGGCACGAAACAAGAGTGGACATATCAGTAATGTGTCGCAGACTGTATTCTACCTCTACAAGGCTGATGCCGAGAAGGCGACAGGACAGGCTGTTGTGATACTTCCGGGTGGAGGATACAGAAATGTATGCATCGAGCGCGAGGGCTTTGCCATTGCCGAGTATTTCAAGAGTATCGGCGTCACGGCGTTGGTTGTGAAATATCGCCTTCCAAATTTCGGACACAAAGAGGTTCCGCTTGAAGATGCACAGGCGGGTTTGGCATACTTGCGTAAGAATGCCAAAAAGTTGGGCGTAGATTCTGCGAAGGTGGGCATCTGCGGCTCGTCAGCGGGAGGACATCTCGCAGCCTACACATCAACATTCACCGAAGATGCAGAGAAACCTGCATTTACAGTATTGTTCTATCCCGTTATTTCGGGTACCGGCTGTATGACTCACCACGGAACATTCTTGCACTTGTTAGGCAAAGTGCACCCACTCGCTTTGCGGGAGCAATACTCGTTGGAAAACCAAGTTACAGCAACTACACCGCCAACAATTTTACTATTGAGCGATAATGACGGCACCGTGCCGCCAATTAGTTCGTTGCTCTACTATCAAGCATTGAAGTATCACGGCGTGAAAGCATCTATGCACATCTATCCAGAGGGCGGACACGGTTGGGTTTGTCGTAAGGGTTTTCGCTACGAGAAGGAGTGGCAAGGAGCTCTTAACAAGTGGCTAACGCTATTGAATAAAAAGAAGTAAAGGAGGGTTAAACTATGAAAAAACTTATCTTGACTATGGCTATTTTAGGCGCATCGCTTCTCTCGGCAGAGGCGCAGGAGAAGACACGAACACCGCTTTTTGAAGACGAGAAGATTGTTATTTGGAACAATGACAAAGCCCCTCACTCAAATGGTTTGACAGGCGAGGCATACGAAGCTTCTAAACATCGCCTTGTGAACACCACAGAGGCGGTGATGTATATCTACCACGCCGATAAAGCGAAGGCTACGGGACAGTCGGTGGTAATCTGCCCGGGTGGCGGCTACGGCAAACTCTCGATGGACCAGGAGGGCTACCTTATGGCGCAGTGGCTTGCCAAGAACGGCATTACAGGTGTTGTTCTCGAATACCGCCTGCCAAATGGACACAAAGAGGTGCCACTCGAAGATGCGGTTGAGGCTATTCGTATCGTGCGTAAAAAGGCGAAAAAGTGGGGCTTGGACTCTGCAAAGGTGGGCATTATGGGCTTTTCGGCAGGTGGTCACCTCGCTGCGAGCGCATCGAATATTCCTGCCGTTGAGGATAGACCGAACTACTCGATTTTGTTCTATCCGGTATTGACAGCGGGCGACTTCAATACGCATAAAGGCTCATTCCGCAATCTGCTTGGCAAGAAGCACACCGAAGCGGAAGCCGATGAGTGGGCAATGGATAAGATTGCAAGCGAGCAGACTCCACCAACAATTCTCATTTTGAGCGATGACGATACCACTGTACCTGCGGCAGGCTCGGCACTGTACTACGCAGCATTGCGCTATCACGGCGTTAAGGCGGCGATGTATGTCTTCCCTGAGGGCGGACACGGCTGGGGTAACTACGACAGATTCTCGTACCAGAAGGAGTGGCAACATCTGTTGCTCCGTTGGTTGAGCGAGTTGAAATAATGATTCACAAAATTTACAAAATATATTTATGGCAGATAGTTCAATTTTGATGCGTCTTGATGGTCTGAAAATCAAGTATGAGGAGTTGGGGCAGAAACTCACCGACCCCGAAGTGATTGCAGATGTCAAGTCATTTGTTCAGTACAACAAAGAGTACAAAGAGTTGGAGCCTATTATCGAGACCTCCGAGAAGTTCCGCAAGGCAATTCAGGCGTTAGCCGATGCGAAGGATATCCTCGCAAACGAGAAGGACGAGGAGTTCCGTGAAATGGCCCGCATGGAGATTGCCGAGTTGGAGCCTGCAATCGAGCAGATGGAGGAGGAGATAAAGATTCTCCTTATCCCGAAAGACCCGCAGGACGGTAAAAACGCAGTACTCGAAATTCGTGGCGGTACGGGTGGTGACGAAGCGGCATTGTTCGCTGGCGACTTGTTCCGTATGTACACCAAGTACATCGAGTCAAAGGGTTGGCGTTACGAAGTAACCTCCTTCTCGGAGGGTGTTGTCGGTGGCTACAAGGAGGTTATCCTCAAAGTTACAGGCGACAGCGTATATGGTACTCTCAAATATGAGTCGGGTGTACACCGCGTACAGCGTGTGCCACAGACCGAGACACAAGGTCGTGTGCATACCTCGGCAGCTTCGGTAGCCGTTTTGCCGGAGGCAGACGAATTCGATGTTGAGGTGTCGTGGAACGATATTCGCAAGGATATCTTCTGCGCTTCGGGACCGGGTGGTCAGTCGGTAAATACCACCTACTCGGCAATTCGACTTACCCACATTCCGACAGGTATCGTGGTGCAGTGTCAGGACCAGAAGTCGCAGATTAAGAATACCGAGAAAGCGTTTGAGGAGTTGCGTACCCGTATCTTCAACCTCGAATATCAAAAGTACCTCGATGAGATTGCATCGAAGCGTAAGACACTCGTATCGACAGGCGACCGTTCGGCAAAGATTCGTACCTACAACTACCCGCAGGGCCGAATTACCGACCACCGCATCAACTATACGATTTACAACTTGTCGGCATTTATGGACGGCGACATTCAGGACTGTATCGACCACCTTATCGTTGCCGAGAATGCGGAGCGTTTGAAGGAGCAAGAGCTGGGATAAACTTTGTTTATCCAATTGACAATTGAAGAATTGACAATTGACAATTAAGGGTTTCTATATTATCATTCTGCATTTTGCACTTTGCATTCTGCATTTTGTGTCTGCATCGGCGCAGACGCAAACACCGCTTTATATCGTAAATGGTGTGGAGATGGAGAGTGTGAAGCATATTCCGGAGGAGAATATCGAGCATATCGACCACCTCGAAGCCAACGAGGCAACCGTAGCGAAGTATGGCGAGAGGGCAAACAATGGGGTTATCCTTATCACCCTACGCTACGACAAGGAGGCGCAATTTTTAGGCGACAAATCTCTTGCCGACTATGTTTCGGAGCGAGTGAAATGGAACGAGAGTTGGGGTGTAGCAAGATATGTGGCTCGCTATACGATTGAGGCCGATGGCTCGTTTCGTCTTGGCACTGAACTCGAATCCACCGACCGACAACTTCGCAAAAGGGTGTTGAAGGTGTTGCAGTCGCTCCCTGCGTGGCAACCCGCAACCAAGCAAGGCAGGGCAGTCGAGAGCGACTATGTCTTGGCAGTGCAACTCCCGAAGGGAAAGGCAATGCCGAAAGAGCCGTATATCGTGATACGATAAATGCAAAATTAAGAATTAAGAATGCAGAATGAAAAAACCTTGCGTGTACATCATTTCTAACCAATCGCATTCCACTATATATGTGGGGGTTACATCTGATATAGCACAGCGAATGGCTCAACATCGCAACCACCAATTCGGAGGTTTCTCTGCAAGATACAATCTCACTCAACTATTGCATTTTGAGGAGTTTGGAAGTATGGCGGAAGCCATTGCAAGAGAGAAGCAGATTAAGAGTTGGTCACGCAAGCGCAAAGATGGTTTAATAAGTAGCAATAATCCGTCTTGGAAAGACTTATTGGAAGAATTATAAATAAAATGTCATTGCGAGGCTTGGAACAAGCCGTGGCAATCTCCCTTGGTTAGTTTAATAAATATAAGGGAGATTCCCACAGTCGCTTCGCTCCTTCGGAATGACGATTTTTTTCTACTAAGACATTATCGTCAATTTTTGCTTGGTAACAACTTTATTTCCAAGACTCTTTTTTAGTAGTTTCTACATAATCCTCACCTTTGCAAAATTTGCATACTCTGTGAGTATGATAAGTTGTAACTTTGTAAGTCTTAATCTCTTTACCAACTTGACGCTGTTCATAATCAACACCGACCTGCTGTTTATTTTGTGTCTGCATCGCCATTTTCTTTCCGCAATGTGGACACTTGGTATAGAAAGTATGAGCAAAAAAAGCTAAACCAAATAACACTATTATAATTGCACTCAATATGGCTATTACACCCCAAAATGGCAAGTCCCCACTATATTCAGCTTTGTTATTAAAAGCAAGAACTATAATTATTGCTATTAGGCCAGCAAAAGATAAGGCTGTTTTTCTAAAAAATCCTGCAAAAATATTCTTTGTTTGATACATAATCTATTAAGTTTTATTGTTAATAATTTTGTCCGCTGAATGTTTGGGTATTGTGAACAGAGAATAAAAAGGGTGCGGACTAAATTTCCTATATCTGCTTTCAAGGTATCGCCAAACACCTGCACCCAAATAACGGAATAAAGCCCACACCTGTATATGATGTGAGCGTCAAACTTTATTCCATGGGTGCTTTTATAAAATTGGCGATTTCAGAAAGCAAGAATATAAGCTAACGCTTTTTCTCCATATGTTCCTATTGTCTGTTATCTTATCATAGGCAAAATGATTTATATTTTTCTACACTACAAAATTATAAATTATTTTCCATAGTTATAGTGTTATGGGCGAAAATTTGCTAAATTTGCGATAGAAATAGGACATTAGACAAAAAGCAGAAGATAATGAACAACACTCCTCACATAACACTTGCGCAGTTACAAGGGCGTATATCCATCGCTCTGGCAGATGCTTTGCCACTGCCGGTGTGGGTGAGTGCGGAGATTGCCGATATTAAAATTAACGCTTCGGGGCATTGCTACATCGAACTTATCGAGAAGAACGAAAAGACAGGCGCAACCGAGGCACAAGCAAGGGCTACGATTTGGCGTTCGCAGGTGATGAGTACCATAGGTCACTTCGAGCGCGAGAGCGGACAACGCCTTGCGAAGGGTATGAAGATACTCTTCAAGGCGACCGTTTCGCACCACGCGGTCTATGGTATGTCGTTGCAAATTCAACAGATTGATGCCCTACACACCATAGGCGATATGGAACGCCGCCGACAGCAGACCATCGAGCAACTCCAAAAGGAGGGCGTGTGGGAGATGAATCGCTCTCTTCCAATGCCGTTGGTAGTACAGCGTGTAGCAGTGATTTCGAGTGCTACGGCGGCGGGCTACCAAGACTTTATGAAGGAGTTGAGCAGAAGTGCTTACCGCATCAAAACTGAACTTTTCGAGGCGACAATGCAGGGCGAGAGGTGCGATGAAAGCATTGTGGCGGCACTCTACGCCGTTGTAGAGCGTAGTGACGAGTTCGATGCCGTAGCGATAATTCGTGGTGGAGGCTCTACGGGCGACTTGGAGTGTTACAACTCCTACTTATTGGCTTTTGCCGTAACGCAATTTCCATTGCCCGTGCTGACAGGTATTGGTCACGACAAGGATACAAGCGTTACCGATATGGTGGCACATACGCCACTGAAAACCCCTACCGCTGTGGCGGCGTGGATTGATGGGCGAGCAACCGATTTTGATGGAGCGTTGGAGTATTGCGCCATCTCGTTGCGCGATATTTGCCGACAAGCAACACACTCGGCAGCACTCCGCTTGGAGCAGTTCTCGGCAGATTTGCGCCACTTGGCGGAGCGAACTTTGCAGGGCGAAAAGCAACGCTTGGAGGGCATAGCAACGGTGGTGGCAAATTTCGCCCCCGAGCGCATATTTCGACTCGGTTATGCCATAGCACGCAAGGAAGGAAAAGCGTTGCAAAGCGTGGATAGTGTAAGTATTGGAGATAGCATAAACATATCGCTTGCCAACGGAGAAATCAACGCCAAAGTCGTCGAAAAATTGAGAATTGAGAATTAAGAATTGAGAATTATATTTTCCAAATTGTTGAAATCGTCAATGATTAAGCTATTTTTGTGCGTTACGCAGTAGCGGAAAGCGCAGCATACTTGGGCGTATGTGAGCATTTACGCTACAAGTAAGGTGCAAAAAGAGTTAATCAGAACGATTTTGGGTAATTGAAGAGAAAAGCCAAATTTATGACTTACAAAGAGGCGATAGCGGAGATTGAGAAGATATTAAAGTCTTTGAGAGAGGAGCAGAACAGTATCGACACCCTCTCGGAGCGAGTGGCAAGAGCAACGGAGTTGATTGCGCTCTGCCGTGAGAAACTACGCAAAGCAGAAAACGATGTGAATAAGGTTCTCGAAGAGTAAACAATGGGTGCAATTCAAAAAATAGTCAAGTGGGCACTAAACCATCTGCCACGCACCTTCTTGCAGAGGGTTGCAGGGTGGGGTGTGCCGATATTGGGCGTGTGGTACGCAGGTCGTGGGCGCAAGTGCCCTATCTGCGGTAAGCAGGTGCGAGAGTTTTTGCCATACGGCTATAGCATATCGCGCCGTGATGCCCTATGCCCACGATGCCTTGCGTTGGAGCGACACCGCTTGTTGTGGCTCTACATCGAGCGCGAAACCGACCTCTTGAATGGCTACCCTACACTGCTTCATATCGCCCCTGAGGTTGCCCTGAAACGCCAATTTGAAAAGCACTACGGCGAGGAGCACGCCGACCGCTATCTCACAGCCGATTTGGAGAGCCCGTTGGCGAAGTTGCACTTCGATATTCAGGATATTCCTCTCGCAGACGAGAGCGTCGATGTAGTGATTTGTAACCATATTCTTGAACACGTTGAGGACGATAGAAGGGCTCTGCGAGAGTTGCACCGCATACTCCGCAAAGGGGGTTGGGGCGTGGTGTTGGTACCACAAGACCTCGACCGAGAAAAAACCTTTGAAGATGACTCGATAACCTCGCCCGAGGAGCGTGCAAGGGTGTTCGGGCAGTACGACCACCGCCGCATCTATGGGCGCGATTATGCCGACCGCCTACGCGAATGTGGCTTCGAGGTGGAGGATATTGAGTACGAAAAGCGACTTTCCGAAGAGGAGCGAAAACAATACGCAACGGCAGGAGAGCGTTTGTATATTGTGAAACGGAAAACGGAAAACGGAACCGACGACAAACCGAGGGCAGAGGGTGCTTGCACACTATGCTGAGGTGCGAAGGAGGAAAAGCCTGCAAAGCAGGATTAAAACTGAAAATCCATAGAGTGGAAATCGTAAATGATTAGGCTATTTTTGTGCTAAACGAGGGAACGAAAGCGCAACATAGTAAGCCTATGTGAGCATTTCGTTATCCGAAGAGCAGTGCAAAAAGAGCCAATCAGAACGATTTTAGGTAATTAAAGCAACAAGGGTGTTATGAATTTATTTGAGAGATATAGCAAATTGAGAACTGCTGTAAAAAATCAGTTCTCGACCACCACGCAGGAGTTGGTGGATAAGGCGCTTGTGTTCGCTGAGGAGCGAATGGAGGGTTTGACACGCTACGATGGAAGCCCGATGTTGGACCATGCGGTAGAGGTGGCACATATTGTCGCTACCGAAGTTGGTCTTGGGCGAAACTCTACCCTTGCATCAATTCTCCACGATGTGGTGCGCATCGAGGCGAAACGAGATGATGACGAGGCCCTTGAAGCCCTGCTCGAAACAATCCGCAAGGAGTTTGGCGAGGAGGTTATAGGTGTGGTTATGGGATTGACAAATATCTCGGAACTCAAACTCAACACCCACTCCGACCAAGCATCGGACTTCCGAGATATGATTGTGTCGTACTCGGAGGACCCTCGTGTTATTTTGATAAAACTCGCCGACCGCCTCGAAGTGATGCGCTCGATAGCAATGTTCCCTGAGGAGAAGCGACAAAAGAAGGCATGGGAGTCGATGAATCTCTATGCGCAGATTGCCCACAAACTCGGTCTGTACAACATCAAGAGCGAGTTGGAGGACCTCTCATTGGCACAACTCGAACCTGCTGACCACAAGCATATTACCGATAAGTTGCGTGAAGGCGAGCAGGAGCGTTTGAACTTTATTGAGCGTTTTGTCGAGCCTATTCGCAAGGGACTTGATGCGGCAGGTATAAAGTACCACATAAAGAGCCGAACAAAATCTGTTTACTCCATCTGGAACAAGATGCGCAAGCAGAAGGTGCCTTTCGAGGGTGTTTACGACATCTTTGCTATTCGTATTATCATCGACTGCCCCGAAAATCTCGAAAAGGCGCAGTGCTGGTTGGCATACTCGATTGTGAGCGACTTCTACACGCCAAACACCGACCGTATGCGCGATTGGATTTCGATTCCGAAGTCGAACGGTTACGAGTCGTTGCACACGACCGTTGCTGCGGGCGATGGCAAGTGGGTGGAGATTCAGATTCGTACCGAGCGAATGGACAATATCGCCGAGTTGGGTATTGCTGCCCATTGGCGATACAAGGGTGTAAATCAAGGTGCACAGACCAGCGAGAAGTGGTTGCAGCGTCTGCGTGAAACAATGAGCGAAACCAAAGAGGATATTGCCGAGCGTTTCGATGCAAAACCCGCTTCGGGCGAGATTTTTGTCTATACCCCGAATGGAGATATTCGTAAGTTGCCCGAAGGAGCAACGGTACTCGACTTTGCCTTCGATATCCACTCCAACCTCGGTTGTACCTGCTCGGGTGGTAAGGTAAATGGTCGTGCCGTGCCTATTCGTGAGCCATTGCATAATGGCGATATTGTCGAGATTCTGACGCAGAAAAACCAGCAGCCAAAGGCTGATTGGTTGAACTTTGTCGTAACTCAAAAGGCAAAGCAGAAAATCAAGTCTGTAATCCGCGAGGAGCAGGCGAAGAGCGCAAATCTTGGTCGTGAAGAGTTGGAGCGCAAGTTGAAAAACTGGAAGATAACCAAGAGCATAGATGAGGTTGTTGCCTACCTCTGCAAATACTACAAGCAACGCACCGGCACAGCCCTTTACGAACTTATTGCCGAGGAGAAAATAGACCTTGCCGTAGTTAAGGAGATACTCTCAAAGTGGCTTTCGGGAGAGGCTGACGAGGAGCGCCGTGCAGCGGAAGCGGAGGCAGAGGCTCGCCGCCGAGCCGCCACATCGGCACCTGCAAAGCAGTCGAGTGATGCGTTGGTTATTGACGAGAGTATCAACAATATTGTATATAAACTCGCCAAGTGTTGTAACCCGATTAAGGGTGATGATATTTTCGGCTTTGTAACTATAAGTACGGGTATCACCATTCACCGTACCGACTGCCCGAATGCAAAGCGTATGCGCGAACAGTATCCATATCGTGTGATGGAGGCTAAATGGCGCGAGAGTGCGCAGGGAGCATTCCGTGTTACGATTGCCATCAATGCCAACGACTCGGCAGGATTGGTAAATCAGATTACCGAGGTGGTGAGTCGCGATATGAAGTTGAATATCCGTTCGATAAATCTCAACTCGCGAGGCGATGGTACAGGTGTAGGAACAATCAGCGTGGAGGTGCCTTCAGTGGGCGTTGTGGATATGCTTATTCATGCCATAATGCGCATTAAGGGTATTCAGAGAGCTTACCGAGTAAAAAACTAACTCAAAATATAATTACAACTATGAAAAATCTTACAAAGCTTTTTATTTTTGCGGTTGCGGCACTTGTTGCAACAGCTTGTGCAGAGTCGAAGCGTAGCGGAAATCCCATTTTTGAGGGGTGGTATGCCGACCCTGAAGGTGTAATATTTGGTGACACCTATTGGGTCTACCCAACTTGGTCAAAACCATTCCCCGAGCAGTTGCACTTTGACGCATTCTCCTCGAAAGACCTTGTGACATGGACCAAACATGAGCGCATTATCGACAATACAGAGATTAAGTGGCTCAATAGCGCATTGTGGGCTCCATCAATTATCGAGAAAGATGGCAAATATTACCTTATGTTCTCGTGTAACAATGTCAAGCAGGGCGAAGTGGGTGGTATTGGTGTTGCAGTTGCCGACAATCCGGCTGGACCATTCAAGGATTTGCTCGGCAAGCCTCTCATCAACGATATTATCAATGGCGCACAACCTATTGACCAATTTGTATTTAAGGATACCGATGGTACATACTATATGTATTATGGTGGTTGGAAACACTGCAACGTCTGCAAACTCAATGACGATTTTACAGGTTTTGTGCCATTCGAAGATGGTGAGATATTCAAGGAGATTACTCCGGGTGAGTATGTCGAGGGTCCATTTATGTTTATCAAAGATGGCAAGTACTACTTTATGTGGTCGGAGGGCAAGTGGCGCAAAGACAACTATCGTGTAGCGTATGCTATTGCCGATAATCCACTCGGACCATTCGAGTCGCGCGGTGTAATTTTGCAGACCGACAAGACAATCGGCACAGGTGCCGGACACCACTCCGTAATGCACAATCCGCGCAGCGGAAAGTACTACATCGTATATCACCGCCACCCACTCGGCTCTACCGATGGTGACGACCGCCGCACCTGCATAGATGAATTACTCTTTGATAAAGAGGGCAATATTCTCCCTGTGAAGATGACCTTCGAGGGTGTCGAGGCCGACCCGTTGAAATAGCATTATATGCCTATAGGCAGACTGCGAGAGCCGATATTCAGCACTTCTATCAACTCCGATATAGAGGAGTTGTAGCTCATGGCTATGTACGGTGGGTGACCTACTGTTGCACGACAACTCATTATATATGTATACAACTGCTCCGGTACAACACTCGACATATCCATCATCAAATGGGCATGGCGTATCTCTAACGGAACTTCATAGGTCGTTGGGAAAATTATAGACGAGTGATTGGCATCGGAGCTTAGATGCACATTCATAAAGAGTGTGTTACCATCTGTTGTGGAAATACTCTGCAATTTATGAGATGCCGCACGTAGCATTTCGTAGTTTGCATCTGATGCCTCACCGTCTGTTATATTGAATACTAACGGTGGGAAAGAGTCCATATTCTCCTCTTTTGCGCACCAATCTGCAACAAGATCTATTACTCGGTTTATCATCTTATACATAGGCGTTGCTCCTTGTGCTTGTGGCTTAACCCAACACGGCACCTTCGACTCCAACAAGCGAACTGAGTTCTTAAATGTTTCGTGTCTCAACATATAAGAGTTCTTTTCCACATTTTGACTTGCTAATGCTGTTATTGGATAGAACATCAACTCATCTCCAAACAAGGAGTAGACTTCATCGCCAGAGTAACCAATAAGCGCAACATCGTAGTAATAGCGATAATTGCCATCGCGACGAGTGCGCATTATTAACTCGTCTACAAGCTCTCCTACAACTATAGAAACAGCCTCAGACTTCGACAACTCCCAACCTTTTAGTATCATTCGGCCACTCATAGAGCACGACTGGTCAATTGCTATAACTATTGCTGCTCTATGTCGGCGTGTAATCTCCTGTGAATACATCTCTCTATAATATTTTATCTATACGTCCATCTCGATATACCTTATAGACTCCGTCCTCCTTTTCGATACTTGTTACGCCATTCTTGAAGGGTTTTATTCCAACTCCTCGACCACAAGTTATAACAACCTTACCCGTAGCATCTATAAAGTGCCATATCTCTCCAACTTTAACCAATGCGACTCCTTCGCTAAACTCAAATGCCAAGTCATAGTAGGGCGGTATCACAAAACGACCGCCTATGGTAAAACCCCAATATCCATTGTAGTATTCGAGCGTAGGAGTGGCGGAAGGTGCAATATCTTCCCGCTTCATATCCAACAGATTTTTCAACTGAGGAAGGGCTGGAATTGGCGAATGGAGGAGTTTTGCTATACGATAGTGACGGACATCGCCTCGCTCGGCAAACAGCTCTTCTATCCGATGCAACCTCTCATCTTTATCTTCAATAGCAAGATGTGGACTAATTACTAAATAGTCGTTATTCTCTATTTCCTTGCTAAAACTCCTATCCAGAGCGATAGCGGCCAATACTGTTGTAATAAGGGCTATTGGATAATCGTCTATATCCCGACCAAAATAGGCTCTATCTCGAAGTGGGTGTTGAAATTGTCGCGTACCAATCTCGACACAATCATCAATCGTAAAGCCCTCACGATACATCGCATCAAAATCTATCAGATGGAGTCCATCGTTGGATAAAATAATGTTTTCGGGCTTCAAATCGCCATGCGCCCACCTCTCATTAAGTAGCGAAATTGCAAACTCTTCGAACATCTGCGACAATGCCGCCATCTTCAAAGGTTTGTTGTATAGCTCCTCAATTTTGCTCTGCAACGACACACCCTCATACCAATCACACAGCACAACATCGGCAAGACCATACTTTCTATCACTCGAATTGACAAGCAACTCCTTCGGATAGTAGCGGTCGCCATATATTGCGCGCAGATTGTGATGCTGACGCATATAGACACGCATAGCCATCTTGCGCCCTTCGCACATAACCTCGAATACTATCACCGAATTACCTATCGAACAGCACAATTTGTCGCTATTACCCGCCTCGAAAATAGGATATATCTGACGAGAACCAAGCGTTCGCGACATTATATCCAGATGCTTTACCGAGAGTATGTATTGTGATACAGACGCAATCATATAACAAAATTACGACTTCCCGACCGAATTTGCAACTCAAAGGACCAAAAACGACATGGGCCACCTCCAAAAAGGTGGCCCATATCGTTCAAATCGGTCACTACTCTACTCTGCCAACTGTTTTGCGGTGCTATTTACCACCTTATTTACCTCGGCAAGGAAGGTAGTCCAATCGTATGATCTGTCGTTGAGATTAAGCGCACGCATCTTGGCAAGTTCCGCCTCAACTGCGACAAGAGCTTCCGCCTTGTCCGCATATTTAGCACGGAGAGTGCGTACCTTCTCGTACAACTCCACACCGTCAATCAAGCGCTCGAAACGAACCGATGAACGCGCGCCCGGATAGACGATATAGGTGTCGCCCGAAGCCCAATAGCGGAATCGGGAGTCGTACTGCGGATTTGCAGGCCACGAGTTGTAAGCCCAACGCAACATACCATCGTAGTCGTGTGCAATAGCATAAAGACAGAGCAACTCCGACTCAAATGGCTGCGAGTTGGTGAATGCATTAGGGAAGAGGGTGCTGCAACATACGTAGAAGGTTGATACATCGCCCTTAGCACGGCGAGCTGCAATCTCCTCTGGTGCCATTACCGAGTGACGCTGACCTACGCATACATCACGCATATTTGCATAGCGCTTGTACGAGTCATGGTTGTCCGCCATAGCGAAGCCCAACTCAGGTGCATACTTTGCAATCATTGCTGCGGCAACGTCCATATCCTCAGGCTTGCGCTCGTCAATAGCCATATTGGTGATGTGCAACCAACCCTTCTCTTTGAGGTGCTGAGCAAAATCTTTGAGGAATGGGCCCCAAACCTTCTCGTACTTATCCTCCTGTGGAGTGGTGCTAATCTTACGATTTGGATTGCTTTTAGCCTCAGAGCGCATATCCTGATAGTCGAGCGTACACTTGCCCCAAGGCAACATACCGTAGCAGTTAATCTGCTTGTCAATGCCGAGCGATATCATAAACTCAACCCACTTATCGAAACGAGAATAGTCATATTTCCACACGTCATTGTCGTAGAGATACCAATAAATCATCGGCTCATAGTCATCGAAGCACTGATATTGCCATGGGTCGCGGTTAAGAGTTGCAGTGATAACCTTCTGACCTGCATCTGCCAACATCTGCATAACCGGGCGCATAGCCTCGTAATGCTCGTCACTCCACAACTCAACGCCCTCTGCGCGAGCCACAGCCGATGGGTGTTGCCACAAGTCGAGGTGGAATGACCACTCACTTGGTTTTGCCAACTCTTGATTGATAACCTCAACCTCCAACGGAAGTTTTACCGAGCCAAGACCACAGTGTGAAACCTTCACTGTTGCCTTGTAAAGACCAGCCTTTGCATCGTGCGGAATTGCTACGGTAATCCAAATTGGGCGAGCTGTGTTTGCCTCAACATCGAAGCTGTCGAGATTATCGAGCATATCGGCCTGCAAAATTGCAGGGTGGCCGTTAGGACGACCGCAAAGGCAGTTGCTTGAAGATACATCACCAAGAGTGTAGCGTACAAAATGAGCCTCGGCAATCGAAGCAGGAAGGGTTGCATCATCTGCTTCAAAATCGGAAATTTCGCACTCTACGCACTTCAAATCCTTTGCAGTCCAAAGTACGATTTGCGCCGAAACCTTCTCGCCACGCCAACCCGTAGTTGCGTAGCTCTCGCTCAGATTCTGAGGAACTTCGCTACGCGAATAGACCAAATCGGGAGTTCCCCATGCAGCATGCAAACCACACTTCACATCTTCCCATGCAGCCTTTGCCTCATCGCTCAATGCCACAGGATCAGCAGCCTCTTTGAAAGTCTCAACCGATTTACAGGTACAGCTCGACAACAAAGTTGCCATGCATACCGAAACAAGCAATAATGTCTTCTTCATATCTTCCTTAATTATTTTTTGGTTAATAGTTTACACAAAGGTAGTAATAAAAACGGAAAACGGAAAGCGGAAAACGGAAAACTTTGAGTTTTTCGATTTTCGTTTGGAGTGGGAAAACGGACCGCTGCGATTAAGTCGAGCGCAGAGGCTGCTTGCAGACTATGCCGAGACGGAGCAGTGAAAAGCCCACGCAGTGGGATTAAAGCGGAAAACGGAAAACTTTGAGTTTTTCGGTTTTCGTTTGGAGCGGAAAGCGGAAGCGACGCTGCGGAGCGAGAGCAGAGGGCAAATTTGTTTGCGCTATGCCGAGCCGCGAGGAGCAAAAGCCTGCGTAGCAGGATTAAAACGGAAAACTTTTAGTTTAGTGAGGAGTGAGGAGATAGTAGTTAAAAACTTTCAGCGCACCCTATTACCCCTATAACCCCTATCGTCCCTATTAAACTTGCGCCGTGACAACGCTCGGAGTCCGCAAAACCAAAAAAAAACGGCGAACAGTGAGCAAAATCACCATTCGCCGATATAGAGCGTTTCGGGGAGAATTAAAATCTCTTTGGCTCCACCTTTTTACCAAGCACAAATTTAGGGGTGATAGGCGCAACACGACTTGTGCCACGGAATAGTTGCATTGGCGAAAGTGTTGTTGCCGCCGACTCAGGTGCATTGATCTCAGCCATGATGTTGAACGAAGGTATCGTAGTAGCGGTTGGATCGTTCTCGTCGTAGATATCAAGGCTCCAATACTCGCCATTGATTTGTGCCACAAACATCATCGCCACGAACTCCGGATAATCTATATCATTCACTCCGTAGCGGACAAGCGCACGCTGTGAGCCTGTCGCTTCGCTCTCCATAACGCCCGCGATAACGATTGGATACCCTCCTCTGTCAAGCGAATAGAAGTGTCCATCCTTGTCCAGACCAACGAGGTAAATGTTACCTGTGCCTAGTTCAAATTGCGCACCCTCCATCACCAATTGAGCCGAGAAGATTATATCGTTGCGGTCAACTGAGTACTCTCCGTAGATTGGAAGATCACGTCCCATAAGACCCGTTAATACAATAACCTTATTAGCTACGACTTTGGATATAGTGACATCGTTGGTAACATTGTTGTCGCCTCTGATAACCCAATTACCAAGCCAAGACGAGAAGAGCGATGTCGGGGTCTCCTCCTTAATCTCGAAGGTCGGAGAGACAGCATACAAGCCACTAACCACGCCATTTGAGGTGATTCCGATTGCTACCGCCTTATAGTAACCCGGATAGTATTCCAAATCCTCGAAAGCGTTCTTAGCATTACCTCGGAAGAGCAGGTCTTCGAGTGTGATATCCGGATCTGTTGCTTGATTATATTGCTGTACATACTCTACCATATCAGCAGCCAACTCTTCTGAGCTAACCTTCAAATTCTCGACCGAGAAATCGCTTGCCGACACAACGGCAATCGTATAAGGGTTATTATCGGAGCTATTTACCGTAACAGTATGGTTGCAGTTATACTCACCTATTACACCTTTACCCGTATATGCAACACTCCAATTTGGATTTACAATCATATTCTCGTAAACCTCGTCAGAGCCACCATCGTTATTACCGCCATCGTTATTACCGCCGTCACTATTGCCCGATAGGGTGGTAAATTCAACCGATGCGTGTTCTCCATAGACAACACCATCTTCGGTAAGACCGAAAGCGATATACTTGTAGGTGGTGTTAGGCGCGAGATCGGGTAAAATCTTAGTGTAATTCTTGCTGAATATCAAAGACGAGGATAAATCTCCACCATTTTTGAGTGTAGCAACAGCGTTATTTATAAGAGCAAGGTCGTTTACTTCGACATAGGGAGAGAGATATCCGTACCAACTATCCGAAGTCTTGCCATCATGAGAAACCTTGACTTTGGCCGAAGTGGCGGTGATATTATCGACATCAACCAAGAAGACAATGCTCTTTTCTGCGCTTTTGTCTGTGTCCTTTTCCGGGCTCACCTTATCACAAGCCGTAACGACCATGGCGGCCAAAGCCACCACGGTCATACGGATTATATTTTTCAGAAAATTCATAATGTTTATTCAATATTTAGAGATTCGATGCGCCAACTACTTTTGCTTTTTGTATATAGCAATATCGTTGGTTTCATCAGCCGCATCAAGGCTTGCCACCTTTGTTGTGCCAAATTTAGTAGATGTTGCATTGTAAGTTATAATAGCAGCAGTGCTTGCGCTATTTGTTATCGTTGCTACACCACTTGTAGAATCAACTGCAATAGTGAATGATGTATAGTTACCAGTGCTTGTGTTACCTTTTAAGGCTGTTGAACCAAGATACAAGTAATAGTTAGAATTCTTGTGGGTAAATGTGAGTGCCAATGTATTGGCCTTGCTACCCTCAGCAACAGTAAATGTCTGTACACCAGCTTCCACCGCATCATAAATTACATTTCCCGACTTTACAATGGCTGCTCCAGGGAAGTTTGTTTGAGAGGTTATGGTTGATGTGCTTACACCAAGAGCCTTATCCGCATTCTTGGCAACAATAATCACCTCGTCACCTACTGCGAGAGTTGATGCATCGAAAACTATCTCGTAACCAAGTTTGTTGGCAGGATTGATGCCCTGCTGAACGGTTACCTCCGCAGATGTCAAGCCATAAGTAAAGGTTGCAGTAGCCTCACGAGCATAGCTGGTTTCATTTACAGATGTAAAGGTTACGGTTGCACTCGCTGCACCATCGGTGTAGGCGAATGTTGCGTAGTCGCAAGGAGCCATTGTTCCCGATACCGGCGTGGTTGGCAATACGATATTGCCGTTGTGGCTTGTTTTAACCTCGATAGCAACTGTGCCACCGGTATAGTCCGCTGCAACTCCTGCCGTTGCAGTGAGTCGGTAGTGGCCCTTATAGTATGAATGGTAAGCACTGCTACCACCATTTGCACTACCCATAGGAACAGTAACAACGGTCATAACATCACCGAGTTGAATTTTTAAGTCATCGTGTCCCCATACACTCTCTTCATCTTCGGTGTACAGGTACTTGATATTAGCCTCATTGCCATTCTCGTCAGACAAAACATAAGCTTCCGAAGTCTTTCCTGCCACTGCAGTAACCTTACCTGTAAGTTTGTAGGTTGAGTTCTCGTCCTTTTCCAACTTTTCGAAATCCTCAATCGAGTACTCCACAGGTGCGCCCTTTTGCACCATATTGAATGTCCAAGGCTCCAATGTCTTATCGCCGAGAGTTGCGGTGATTTTAACCTCAGCCGTACGCTCTGGATCGGCATTTTTCTCTGCGGTGTATTTGAGGCAGCTATTCTCTGCATCATAAACCACATCGAGCCACTCTTTATTCGCCTCAACCTCAACCGAGATTTTCCAGTCGCCAACATAGTTGAATACAACCTCCTCGATAACAGTAGGTTCGGCAACGCCATCATCAGTAATAACAATAGATGTAGTGCTTGATGGAACAGTGATGTGTGCATCAATAGGAGGAATCTCTCTCTTTTCGCCTTCGAGACGGTAGAGGCAAATCTGATAGTTGCCCGTAGGAGATGACGAAGTACATTCAAATTTGCGAGAAGATGCAGTATAGTTACTATGATAGTACCTTATATACTTATAAGTCTTTTCGATATCTTTTGCTTCAACCAAAGCGGTACCATCAGTAATATCAATATAGAAGAGAGTGTTCTTATCGCAGAATGCTTGAAGTTTTGGCGAGCCACTTATACCTGTTGCCCACAAGAAACCTGACACCTCATCATCCTCATAATCCACTCCATTATAGAAGTCGAATGCGACGCGACTCTCATCGCGCTGCATAAGGGTATAGCTCTGCAACATGTGGTCAAGGCTCGTAGCATCAGCAGGGTTGTGATAGAGGTAGTTTCCAGCCTTCACAACCTCGGTCTGCGATGCAATAGGTGCGGCTGTCATAGTCTGCTTACCTACAACATAGTTGTAGTTCTTGGCTACAAATGTTACGACATCGCCCTGCTTCAAGGTCGAAGCATCGCGAACAAGCTTCCACTTAGCACCAACAAGTGCTTCGGTCATATCTACAGGGAAGCGCGAAACCTTACCAGCCTTGAATTCGAGCGACTTGCCCTCAGGAATGGCGCCCTGCTTGATATAAACCAGCTTGTTGGTAACAACCACAACGCTATAAGCGTCCTCTGCCTCGAGTAATGTAGGCAATACGGTGAAATATACCTCAGTTGCCGAAGTAGTAGCAACCGACACGGTGCTAACACCTGTCTCTACGGTAAATGCATGTGGGTCTTCGAGGTCGGCTTTGATAGTACCTGCCAAGTTCTTGCCGTTAGCGGTGAACTCCACGCACTCGACTACCTCGTCAGCGGCAAGAGTGAGTCCGTTGATAGTCATCTTAGCAACCGCAGCCAAACGGGTGAAGCGCATAGGTTGTGCCTCGGTTGGCTGTACATCGGTTTCTACCGGCATCGACACCATAAGGTCAGCATTAGGGTCGTAAGAGCCCTCTACTGCGCTCTGCTCTGACGGCAAAATGAGAACTGCCTCGCCGAGGCTGGTTGCCGACTTGAAGCCTGCCTCAGGATAGACAGCAACATACTGATATTCGCTATGGCCTGCGTTAAGATCAAACTCTGCTTTGATATCTGCCTTGCCATCAACATTGGTATATACTACCGAAGATGCCTTAGCAAGAGCACTTGTCTGCTCGAGAACAACGAAATCCTCGCTCTCGTTCCACGAAAAGATTGGAGTGTGGCCCGATGTATCTACGGCTGTCTTTGTTGTCTCGGCAACAAAATTAACAATAACGCTATTTTTTACATTTACATTTGCATCTACAGTCTCCTCAAAACTGCTTTGGCACGCTGTAAGACCCATTGCAGCTGCTGCAACTACGGTCAAAAGTTTCATCATCTTCTTCATAGTCCAATCCGTTTTTTAGAGTGAGAAATCACTGTCAAGGTAACCGGACTGCTGTCCTGCTTCACCATAATCACCATAATCGGAACTTACAAAAAAGCCCCTCTCTACCTCCAATTCCTGTACTTCCAGCATAGGAACTGAATACTCATTTCTTTCTGCTCTTTTCATACTAACCTAAATTTATGTGATATTTTAAGAAATATTGTGTTTACCTATTTTCTGTTGACTTGCCCGCCTATCGCCACTCCTCCGGCATATTGGCATAGTCGGTCAAGCCCGTACAGCCTGCAAAGCAAGCCTCGTAAGCCGATTTGCTACTCGGTACGCGAGGGAAGTCGGTACCCTGAACACGCTCGTAGAGGTGCACCTTCTCCTCGCCAATCATTGTGTATGGACTCTCACCTGTCAGCGATGTACAACCAGCGAAGCAGCCCTCTATAAAGTTTATGCGACGCACCGTGTCGAACAGTCCCGCAGGGAGGCTCTTCAACGAAGAACAGCCATAGAAGCACAACGAGAATGGAATGCTTGTAGTGGTTGTGCCTATTGCCGAGAATAACTTTTCAGGTATTGTTTCGAGTGCCGAACACTCGGCAAATGTCTCCTCGAAGGTCTGAATATTCGGACAGCCTGCAAAGAGGCTCTCTGGCAATGTTTTCAACGATTTACAACCCAAGAACATACGCTCCACATACTTCACCTCGCCACAAGCCGACAAAAGGTCGGCTGGAAGGCTCTCCAATGCGGTGCAGTCAGTGAAGGTTCCTGTGAAGTGGGTAGCTTTGGTACAAGTTGCAAACAAGCCCTCAGGCAATGTTTTTAACGATATACAACCTGTAAATGTGTTTGTGAAGTTCAACTTTGCAGCGCCAAATGGCTTGAACAAATCCGCAGGGATATTCACCAACTTCGGACAAGCAAAGAACATCTGCCTCATCGAGGTTATTGTTGTTGCCTCAGGGAATATCGAGCCCTCGATGGTGTGCAACTTCAGACAGCCCATGAATACCGCCTCGAAAGCGGTCGATGGCACCTGGGTACATGTTTCAAACAGTCCTGCCGGAATAGTCTCGATACCAGAGCCGGTAAAGAGATAGCCGAAAGCGTGATCCGAACTCTTGGTAACATGGTCAAAAAGGGTGGCTGGAACCGTTTTGAGATTTGAACACTCCGAGAAAATATAAGAGTAGTCAGCCATAGGATAGCGGAGCTGTGATTCGTCACGCACTTGGTCAAACAACTCCGCAGGAACACTATCCAAGGCGGTGTTTTTGAACATATACACAAAGTCATAAGCTGCGCTCATTCCTGCCAACAACCCCGCAGGGATAGTACGCAACGAAGTGCAGTCGGCAAAGCAGTACATGAAAGATTTTGCCGATGTCAAACCGTCGAATACACCCGCCTCAATATCGGTTAGCGAAGTACAATTCTGGAATACTGAACCCACAGTCTGAACCTTCGACAAGCCCTTGAAGATGCCCTTTTTGAGGCTCTTAACACCTGTAAGGTTGAAAAGATACTCCAAGTTGGTAACCTCGGTGCAGTTTTCGAACATAGCCACAGGAATCTCGGTAAGCGACACACAACCTGCGAACATATACTTGATATTGGTTGCAGCTGTAGCCTTCTCCATCAATTTCGCAGGTATACTCTGCAAGTTTGTACAGGCGTAGCATACACCCTCATATTTGGTTGCTGCGCTGTTGTTGGCAAATATCTTCTCCGGGATAGACTCGATGGCAGTTTGTCTGAAAATATATTCAAAACGATCCACTTTCGGACATTTGCTGAACAAATTCTCAGGTATAGAGCGTAACTTTCCATTCGAGATAGCGTTGGAGTGTTCGAGCTCAGCAGGGTAGCTATTCTTAACCATATGTTCGCCAGTCTTTAACTTCATCGTCTCTTCGGTGATAACGAAATCGGTACCTGCTCCCCAGAAAGCACCATAGAACTCCTCTGCTGAGGTAGTTTTTTCAAAGAGGTTTTCCGGAATCTGGCTCAAAGATGCAGTATAGCGGAAGCAATCACAGAATCTCCTTGCCTTTGTGGCGTGCTGGAACAACCCCTCCGGTATCTCCTTCAACTTTTCGCAACCAAGGAATGCCGCAAGGAAAGAGTTTACATCCGCGAAAGAACCTGCAACATCGGCAGGAATAGACTCCAAGTTGATACAACCCTTACACATGTTGGCTGCATTCTTATAGCCCATCTTACCCCACGAGTGAATACGCTTTAACTCTGGGCAAAGCTTATCTTGATATGCAAATTCGAGGTTGTGAATATCCTCGCCCGAGATGATAATAGTGTAAACACCCGGCTCGGCATACTCCTTATACACTCGCTGACCCTCATAAGTTCCAGGCTCACTTCCATCGCCAAAATCGACTGTCATCTTTCCGCCATTTGGGTAGGTGAGAATTGGTGCTGCGATAACTTGCTGATTTGGTTTGGTTGTTTCAACCTCATAGATAAGTTCTTCTGTATCAGTACCCGTTTGCCAAACCACACACGACTTCTCTACGGTCTCCCCATCTCTATTTATACTTATGGAAACAGAGCCTTTACGTTCGAGTTTCTCGGGGCACTCATCAATTGTTACCTCCAACTCATTTCCAACCTGTTTTGCCGAAAACCACTCCTCACCCGAAGTGACAATCGTCCACTCCTGATTGGTATCCAAACCAATGGCTACACGCTTAACTCCGCCATTATATTCAGCAAGAACATAGCGGCGATAAGCTATTCCCTCCTGATATACGATCAGTTCGTCACTCATCTCGCCTGAGGTAATAACAATCTTTGATTCACGATGTTTGGTTGCGGTATTCTCCTCAACCGTAACAGCCAATCCCGACTCTGTTTTTTCAACCGAGAGCCAGTCGTCTGCAACAACAAACTTATAATCTGCGCAGGTTGTGATAACAGCAACATTTTTACGAAGATTTGTATTGGCCAAGAAATTAAGCCGTTCTATCTCAAACGCCAATCCCGGCGTTTCAGACGCTGCCTGCTTTACAACAAGCATTACACAAGTTTCTGAGTTTTTACCTGCCGAGATAGTTACCGTTGCCTCACGAACCTCTGCGCTATTGTTGGCATCTGCATTCAATGTGAGAGTATTCGACTTCGCACTCTTGTTTGCCTTTATGCTAAGCCATTCGGCATCTTTGGCCTCGTAGTTCCACGCCTGATTGCATACAATATCCATCACAACCTCTCCGCCATCAGAGTCGAAATTTACCTCTCCACTCTTGCCGGACTCGTCCATTGTCAAAAGCGCGCTATCGGACTTTACTTCAAGTGTCAAACTAATCTCAGGATTTGTAGCCTCTTCTACAATTGATTCGGTACATTGCACACCGAACACCATCAACACAAGTGCAACCAGTATATATTGAAATCTTTTCATAGTCACTAATAATCAATCTGTTATCTCTCTAAAAACTACTCTTATATAAAAACACAAATTATCACCTCTTACAGATGATATATCATTGTCATAAGACGACAAAAAAATGAAAAAATCTGTTTAACCTTAGATTATCAATATACAAACATATGAAAATTTTTTAATAATTCAAATTTTTCAGACATATATATGCGTATTTTTATGCATTTCAGTGCTATTCCTACACAAAACAAGCAGATATTGACCTATTTTTAGCCAATAATTAAATCTTCGGTGCGCAACTTCGGCACAAAGTGAATAGCCCCTTTTCGATAGTAGGTAGTATCTTCGCTCTCCGTAATATCCACCACCTCAACATGCTCTGCCGAGCGACCTATTGCCAAGATAAGTTGTGGCGGGTAGGGCAGTTTTAGGTTTGCAGATATAATTTCATGGTCGAACGCAGCAATGCAGACTCCATTCAATCCCATCTCCACCGCACGAAGAAGCATTGTTTGCGCCGCAATGCCTAAATCCATATCGACATATCGCCCCTCCTTCATGGCGCATATTACGATAAATGCATTTGGCTCTGTGTTTGGCAATGGAAGGTGTATTTCGGGGAGTGCCGCCCCAAGCCTAATATGAGGCAGAACAAGATGCGCCTCCTCTGCCGTAACAAGGCGAAAGCGCAGCACTTGTTGGTTGCGAGCCGATGGAGCAAGGCGTGCAGCCTCGACAAGCGAAACGAGTTGGTCTTTACGCACCTTAAACGAGGTGTCAAAACCTCGTGTAGAGCGATTTTTTGCCAACAACGACATTAGCGACACCTTGCGAGTACGCACAGAGGCGCATTTCTGCGCCTCGTACTCCTCCATCTTGCGACCGAGATAGTTATCTGCCATTATTTCTTACTCTTTTTAGCCTTGCCGACCTTCACATCCACATAAATAGGTAGATGGTCGGAGGCAAGACAATCAAACATAATAGAGTTTTTCAACACCTTAAATTTGCCATTTGTACCCAATATGTAGTCGATACATTTGCTGGGATTGTTGGATGGTGCGGTAAATTTACCCTCATCGCTCAATATGGTTGCAAACTCTCTGAATGCAGCCATAGGTGCTGATTCCGGACGAGCATTCATATCTCCCGCAATAAATGCGGGCTTGTCCAGCTTTGCAGCAACCTCTCTAATGGTGTCTACTTGCACTCCGCGCCCCTGATTCTTTGGCACACCGGAGAGGTGGGTACAGAGTAGATAGTAATTTTTGAACTCCACAACAAGCAAACCCCTATCCTCCACCTTGTTGGGCATTGGATAGAACTTTACCGAGCAAGCCTTCTCCTTTGAGAGTACACCGATACCATAGGCTCCACCTTGATAGTTGATAGTCTTACCGAAATAGGCGTGAGGATAACCAGCATGCTCAGCTAACTTCCCGAGTACATAGTAATTGTTGCGGCGAGTCATACTATCCACCTCCTGAATAGCAACGATATCGGGATTAATGTTTCGAATAATATCTGCGCAGCGCTCAATGGACTTTTTGCCGTCCATTCCGTTACCATTCTTTATATTGTATGACATAACCCGTACTCGTTGTGCCGAGGCGGTAACCATACACAGTAATGCCAATACAACAAATACTTTTCTCATAGTTGCGCTTAGAGGTAGTTTCAGTTGTTGCTCTACTTTTTACCCTTTTTAGCCTTGCCGACCTTCACATCGACATAGAGAGGCACATGGTCGGAGAATAGACTGTCGTAGAAGACATGGTTTTTCGACACCTTGAATGTACCATTTACACCGAAGATGTAGTCGATACAGATGCTAGGGTCGTTGGAAGGGAATGTATATTTGCTATCATCGCTCAGAAGGGTAGCATACTCCTTGAACGCTACGATAGGCTTCGAATCCGGTTTTGCATTCATATCACCGGCGATAAACGCAGGCTTATCCAACTTTGAAACAACCTCCTTGATAATACCTACCGACTCAACTCTATATGGTTCGCTCAACGAAAGATGAGTGCAGAGCAGATAGTATTTTTTGAACTCCACAACGAGCAGGCCACGAGGCTCTCGTGGGCAAGGCAGACGGTGGAATTTTACCGAAAGTGCCGGCTCCTTAGAGAGTACGCCGATGCCATACTTTCCTCCACCATGTGGAATTGTTGGACCAAAGTATGCATGGTAGCCACCAGCAGCCTCTGCCATACGACCAAGCACATCGAACTTGTTACGACGAGTTACGCTATCCACCTCCTGAACAGCCACTACATCTGGTTGTGTTTCACGAACGAGGTCGCCGCAACGCTTGATATCCTTAATGCCGTCTTTTCCGTAACCATTTTTGACATTGTACGACATCACGCGCACCTTTTGTGCCTCTACGGTAGAGATGCCCATCACCAATACCGCCAAAATAAGAAGAAGTTTTTTCATTGTATTTGAGTTTTTAGTTGTTTGCCTTTGCGTATCCGTCACGGCTTACGCCCCAAAGTGACATAAATATCAAAATGCCGACTATCGCCATAGCGATAACACCGATAAATACATAGTTCCAACCGTAGTGGTCAGCCAACCAACCAATACCAAAGCCCGAAACTGCGGTCGAGAGGTAGCCGAAGATACCAACCAAACCGTTTGCTGTAGCTGCGGCCTTCTTGGTTGCCTGATTAGATGCAGCGATTCCAATCAGCGCCTGTGGACCGTAGATAAAGAATCCCGCCATTGCCAAAACTCCAATCAATGCCCAATCGGGAGCAATTCCCGGATTGAGGTAGAACATGTAGAATGTTCCCATTGCTACGCCTGCTCCAACCATACACCACAAACAGGTGCGGTGAGCGCGACCTGCGAAGAACTTATCTGTTACCCAGCCTGCTACGAGAGTTCCGACAATCGCCATAATCTCGAAGGCTGCAACGGTAACACCTGCCTTGCCATACGACATACCACACGCCTCGGTTAAGAACTTCGGACCCCAATCGAGTACCGAGAATCGAACTACATAGACGAAGAAGTTTGCGAGAGCCAATCCCCAGATAATCGGATTTTTGTAGACCATCTTCATAGTGAAGGCCTTACGAGCCTTCTCATCAATAGGAGCATCGCTATCCAACGAAGTCTTTGCACTCTCCAACTCAGGCAAGCCAACCGACTTTGGTGTGTCGCGCAAGAATACGAACAATCCCAACGCTCCGAGCAGGGCTATTATACCCGGCAACCAGAACGCCCACTGCCAAGCACCTGTATGCTCGGTACGGGTAACAATGGCTTGCGTTGCTCTCGCTTGCGCCTTGTCGATACCACACTCCTCGGCAATCTCCGAACTGCTAATCTCCTTGCCCTCCTCTTTTGCCTTATCTACCGTCTCTTTTACGGCGATAAATTTCTCATTCGAGAAGTTGTAAGTAAGGGTATCCTGCTTCTCAGGGGAAGCCTTCAAGGTATAGACAACATCTACAACATAGCCATCTTCCACCTTCTCAGGCTCACAAACCTTGATAACCTTGTTGATATCCTCGTTCGACTTCTTTACATCGTCCTTGAAGAGCGTAGTAACATAGTTTGTGGTAATCTTATCTACATCTTGCTGCGAGTTGCTCAAATCTGTTCCCATATTGGCCATGATAAATCCGCAGAGGATAGCCAAAACGCTCGCTCCGATAGAGTGCGAAGTATTCCAAACAGACTGTTTTGTAGCCAATTCGTGCGGTGGAATCCAGTGCGACAAGAGTCGTGCGCAAGGAGGGAAGCCACTACCTTGGAAGATGTTGTTCAGCACCAACAAAATGGCAAATGCTACAATCAGGATATGTGGTGCCTTGCCAATCGAAATACCGAGAATGTGTGGCATAAAGCCAAACGAAAGGCTCGCCAAGGCGCAAAGTGCAAGACCTATCGACATGTGATAGCGGGCATTCATGCGGTCCGCCAAGATGCCATTGAAGTAGCGCGAGAAGCCATACACAAGGCCTACGATGGTCATTACAATACCGAACGAGGTGTTCGAAATGCCATACTCGGCAGCCAAACCGGGCATTGCAAATGAGAAGTTCTTGCGAACAAAGTAGAAAAAGGCGTAGCCAAGCATCGTCACGATGATTGTGCGCCATTGCCAAATCTTAAATCTTTTTTGAGTTTGAGTATCCATAGTTTAGGTTGTTTAGACGAGGGTTTTAATTCAGAATGCAAAATGCAAAATTAGTTTTCCATTCTCCGTTAATCCTGCTTCGCAGTCTTTTCTTCCTTGCGGCTCGGCATAGTGCAAACAAGTTTGCCCTCTGCACTCGCTCCGCTGCGTCAGTTTTCCGCTTTCCGTTCTCCGTTTTCCGTTCTCCGTTTTCCGTTTTCCGTTATTTCAAACCGTGAGCCTCTTTTACAAGTTCTCCCAAGACCTCGATGCTGTCACAAACAAGGTGTGGCTGTTTTGGTGCTGCATCGCACACCGCGAGGGTTGTTTCGCCCGAGAGTACCAACACTCCGAAAGCACCTGCATTGTGCGCCATCTCGATATCGGTGTAGATGCGGTCACCCACCATCGCCACCTCGTCAGCCTCGTAGCCGAAGCGACCGAGGATACCCGACAACATATTTGGGTCCGGTTTTCCGAGCGTGATGTCGGGGCGGCGACCTGTGGCGTGAGCCAAGCACTCGCAGATAGAGCCACAATCCACCAATACAACCCTCTGGTCGGTAGGGCATACGCGGTCAGGGTTTGTTGCTACATAAGGCAGTCCCTGCGAAATCCACCATGCTGCGCGACAAAGGCGGTCGTACTGCAAGGTTTTGTCGAATGCGACAACCACTGCATCGGGTACATCGTCAGCCGAATCGGCAGTCGAGATGAAGCCCGCCTTCTCGAACTCTGCCACCATCGAAGGTGTGCCAAGCAGGAAGAGTCGCTTTGCCTCGGGGTAGTGGGTTTTGATGTAGTCGATAGTTGCGATAGAGGTTGTATACATCTCCTCACGGGTAGCCTCAATGCCAAGTTTAGCCAACTTTGCGAGGTAATCTGCAATACCTGCCGAAGGGTTGTTTGTGAGGAACGAATAGTTCAATCCCATCTCTTTCACTCCACCCAAAAACGCCTTTGTGAATGGGAAGAGAGTTGCCCCAAGGTAGATTGTACCGTCCATATCGAGGGCAAAATGTTTCAATTTGCGCAAACGCTCCATCAACTCGTCATGCGAGTAAATCGAGCGATATTTGTTAAATGCCGACATCTCTATATCTTTATTTATATATTAAATTTTTCTCTTTACAGCCACTTCTTGTAACGGAAATAGCCCATCGTAAGTCCTGAGGCCAAGACCATCAAGCCCAATGCGAATATATATCCCAACGGTAAATCCCAGCCATTCGGCAGAGTATAAACCCACTCCAATTCAGGCATTATGCGGAAGTTCATACCGTAGATACTTGCCACCAATGTCGCAGGCATGAAGACCACCGCTGCCACCGAGAAAATCTTTACCACCTCGTTCTGCTCGATGTTGATAAGACCGAGTGCCGAGTCCTGAATATAGTCCAATCGCTGGAACGAAAAGTCGGTGTGCGAGATTAACGAATTAACGTCCTTAATCATCAACTGCAGACGCGGATAGATATCGTTCGGAAATCGTTCGCTTCGCAAAATACCCGACAGAATACGCTGGCGGTCAAATATGTTCTCGCGAAGCACCATTGTGCGCTCCTGCAAAGTGCTAAGGCGCAAGAGGATATCCTTGTCAATGGAGTCCTCCTTGGTAATGGTCTTTGAGAGTGCCGAAACCTGACGACCAACCATCTCGACCAAGTCGGCATCGAAGTCGATACGCACTTCGAGCAACGATATGAGAATGTGATAACCCGTCGAGAAACTTCGATAGTTCATCTGCAAACGCTTCTCGGCCTCACGGAAAGTTCGCATCTCGGCTTGTCGCACCGATACCAAAACACCCTCATTCGAGAGAATAAATGACACCGGCTCAACCTCGAAACTTTCGCCCGTAGGAACAAAGAAGTTCGAGTTCGAGATTATAGCATTCTCCGACTCGGAGTATTTAGACGTGGACTCAATCTCCTCAACCTGCTGCTTGGTTTGCAGGCTTATCTCCATAAAGTTCTCGACAGCCTTCTGCTCCTTGATAGTCGGCTGCACCATATCAATCCAGAGAATATCATCAAAGCCGAGATCGTCAAAAAGTTCGGTATCGGCATTTCGAATTATCTTGTTGTATTGCTTCAAGTAGATTGTAATCATCTCTTTTCCATTTTAAGAAACCCTGCGGTTTCATAGGTTTAACTTCGATTTTTGATGTAAAGGTGTGCTCGGTGGAAGTTTTGTCAAGAGCCCAAGCACATCAGATTACCTTCAACCGGGATTGACCTTCGGCTCAATCTTTAAGCCGTAGTCCCAGAACTTTTTAAGTGCGTTGTGTTTTTGTATGTCGAACAAAAAGTCGATATTCTTGGTCAAATAGTCGTAGGCATAGTCGCGGTCGGCATAGTCGCTTTCGAGAATCGCCTCGTAGATATGCTCGATGCCGAAAGTAAAGGCGGCCTGCAACTCATCGTGTATCTCGTAAGATAGGCCCTTGCGAGCCACCCAAACAGCAAATGCAAACGGCATCTTTGTGGCTTTATGCCACTCCTCTGCCAAATCGTACGAATAGGCGAATTTGCCCTCGTTATCGAAGACCTTGTCGCCAATCAACAAGAAAGCATCACCCTCTTGCGCCTTATCGAGCAGAGAGTAATCCTCCATCGCAACCCACTCAGGTTCGATATGCCACAACTTTTTGGCAAGGAAACCACAAAGTTGCACCGAAGTTTTGGAGTGTGCATCGAGGTAGATACGCTTAACCTTTTCGATAGGAGTATTGCCCACAACAACTACCGTACGCACACTGCCAACAGCACCAATACAGTAGTCGGTAACTATCTCTGCATCAAGCAATGACGGCACCATTGCAGCGGGCATAAGCGCAATATCGGCTTTGCCTTCAACGAAGTTTTTGTAACATGTAGCAGGGGGAGCAAGTAGCAACTCGGCACCAAGATTAGCGTGGTGTCGAAGTCCATAGATGAACGGTATCGTATTCAAATACGACACTGCAATTATTTTTGCGTTTACTGCCATCGTCCATTTTGGTGATACTTTAATCTACTGCTTTATCAGTGCAAAGATAAACAAATTTTATACAGAGTGTTCTCCGTTCGGGTATTTTTTTTAGAAAAAGTTATTTTTTTATCGCAAGCACAATTATTTAACTGTGAGATATTTGCTTCATTTGGAGGGTATGAAAGTTAGAATTTTTTTGCAAAAGGACTTGACAACCCCCTTTTTCCGATTATATATTTGCACCGTCAATCAGCGCTAATCGACAAAAAGTTTTTAACATCGGTTCTCGATTGTTGAAAACCATATTAACACCCCAAGTTGCTGACATACCGGAACATTTCTCGTGTTTTCGACAGTCACAAACAAATTATTAACACACTTAACAACAATTTCAACCTATGAATCGTGCTTTTTTATGTAGTGCGATAGAGGGGTTGGCTTCGCAGTACGGCTACCATTTTCAATTGAATGATGAAGCGTACTACCCAACTACCGTATGTCACTACCCCGCCGCATTTATGACTCCTCCCGAATTTGCAAGTATGGAGGGACGAAAACATGGACGAATAATCTACAAAGTCTCTCTACGGCTTGCTCAACAGGGTGCAAAACTATGCCCCGAAGAGCGAAATGCTCTGCTCGACACCATGGAGAAAGATTTGATAGACCTATTTGTAGCCCTCTCGAAAACCGAAAGAGTTGCAGTAATAGATGAACTCACCATCTCTCCTACATCAAGCCCGATAGATGCTCACGGAGCCATAACCCTCGAAGCAAATGCGTATGTTACAACTATCTTCTAATCGAAATCGACGCAACAATGAAAATTAACAAACTTTCCAAAGATTTCACACCTATTCACAAAGGTGTCCTATTCGGCATTGACTCTGAAAGTGAAGTCCCAACCGACCTTTTAGTTGAGATTATTGACATGTCAACGGGAGAGGTTATCGCCACTCAGTTGCTCCACAGCACAATATCAGCAACGGTCAACATTGCACCCTACGTGGCTCGCATGAACGAGTATGCCCCATCGCAACACCAGCAGACCACAATCAAGAGCGCACCGACTGCATCGTATAAGATACGTATTGGCAATATCGAATCGGAAGATGTTGTTATTTCGGTTAACCGTTGTGAAATTGGCGATGCACCTGCCATTGTAACATCATTCCCAGACTCTCGCCAAATCGCTCACGACGAGAATGACGAGCTGTTGATTGTTGCAGGCAAAGGCAAGAGGTTGCTTGTCGATATGGTTGCAAATAGAGGCGAAACCATACATTTGGAGCATCTTACCACCTCGGAGGCGGTGATACTTGCCATATCCCCCAACGATTTCGACACAGAGGTTGACTCGTTCGATGTCACCATTCACTGCGAAGGTGTGCAGTTGGGCACCATGCATTACACGGTTACATCTCCCGTAAAAACAGCAACTCGTTTGGCGTGGATATCCGACAATGGAGCCATCGAGCAGTTCACCTTCCCTATCTCTCACGGTGCAAAACGCTCTGCAGATAAGCAGATTATCGCAACGAGCAATGGTGTTATGGCATCTCAATGCCTTACCAAGCAACTCATCTCGGTAGGCTCCCGATATGAGCCTCAGGCTACAATCAAAGCCATAGCTCAAATTGCCTCTTCGCCAAAGGTGTGGCTCAAACAGGGCGGACATTGGCAATTGGTGGAGATTATTACACCTCATTTAGAGTACAATCTCTTCGGAAAGCCAAATCGATTGTGTCTTGATATTTGCCTGTGGCAGAAGGAGGTGTCGCTATGATAGAGTTGTGGATTGACGGTAGCAAATGCGATATTGACCGACTCCCCACTATCCCCATCGGATTCGATATCGCAAATCTGACAAACGCCGAAGGAGCAAGAAGCGGTAGAGTTGTAGAGTTAACATTGCCGGCAACACCAACAAACGACACCATATTCGGAGCATCGCGCGACATATACGCCACAAACCGCTTCAACATGGAGCATCACACTGCTCAAATCAAAAAAGATGGTGTTTTGATATTCGAAGGCACAACCTATCTGCTCAACACAACTATACACGAAGGCCTCGTGGGCTACTATACCCTACGAATAAATGAAGGCGGTGCAGAGTGGCTTGATAGCGTTATACACGGCTTGGTGTCAGATTTGGAAATCCCATTTTCGGCAAGATTGAACCTCTCCACGATATCCAACTCGTGGGACAAAGAGCAGAGTGTTCGCTTCCTGCCTATCTATCAAGGCAACTATCTCCCACACTACTCTTCCTCATCGGCACTACCCGCCGAGAGAGTGTTGCTGACCGATGACTACCACCCATTTATCTCCGCCTCGGATATGGTGCGAGCGATGTTTGAGAAGTCGGAATATAAACTATGTAGCAACTTCCTTGATAGCGAATTTGGCCGTTCGTTGTACATCAGTGGAGAGTACTCTCACACCAACGATGCTAAAGCAAAAGCAGAGTGCAACTTTTTTGCTCGTCGCGCAGCCATTGGTAGCGCTACGGCCGATTTAGCCGGAAGAGTATACACCTCTACCGCATTTGCTACCCACACAATCGGACCGATTGTGGATACTGCAAACCCCGAAGCCCTTGACGAAAATGGCGTTCAGATGAGCGATACGTTCAACACAAACAATGCATTCTCTAAAAATAGTGCCGGCAACATCTGCTTTACGCCAAAAATCTCGGTGCGAGCCGGATTTCTTCTGCACCTCGAGTATTCGACCGAGTATAAAATTCTCTCGCGAGAAAGGCTCTGCGGATTCGACATTTTGGAAGGAGTTAATGGCGAGCGCATAGAGATAAAACTCACCAACACGTGCCAAGATTTTCGTGGTAACACAATGCCAAATGCCGTGTATCGAGCAATTGTATTCGACCACACAGAGGGACGCGAATACCAACTTTCGGCTACACTTACGAACAACACTGCTGTCGCCATAAAAAATTGGTCATCGCGCTCAACAACCGTAACCATGCCTGCAACAACGCTTGCTACGCTCAATCTCTACTACAGAGATAGTAGCGGAAATGGCTGGACTCTATACTCAGGTGATTGGGCTCTGTATGCCGGATATATTGAAGAGGTGGGATTTGTAGACGTAGAGGTTGATTTTAGACTTCCACACCAAGAGATATCGGCAGGAGAGAGCTTTGTGTTGGACAAATTCTGGTTCGGTGGAGCGCAACCAGGCATGAAGCTTTTTGTCGAAACAGGCACATCTCTACAACCCTACTTCTCCGACACTCCGGGCTACAACGCAAGCATTGAGTTTAAGGATATTGCTCCTCGAAATATTCGACAACTCGATCTACTAAAGGCGTTAGGCGAGATGTTCAACCTTGTATTCTACACCGATCGCAAGTGCAAGGAGGTTCACATAGAGCCACTTGAAGACTTCTACGATTCGAGTAAAATCATCGATTGGAGCCATCGCATCAACCTCCAAAGCACAATATCCATATCGGATACCGGCATTGGGCTTCCACAAGATGTTGTACTCAAATATGTAGATGCGGATAAAGCCTCTCGCCGTTTTAACAACGAAAATGGCACAACGCTCGGACGTTGGAGTTTTCGTAACGCCATGTATGGCTCAAAAAAGTCCACTAAAACGTATGGTGATTCGCTATTCACAACCACGCTCAACATCTCGAATGTGCTCTACAATGCGCCTTCTGCATCTCTGCTACAAACCGATGTTGATGGAGGAGAGAGTAGCGACACCGAAAACTCATCAGCTTTGCGCATTGTGTGCTACAAGGGGTTGAAAACGCTTCCGAATGGAGAGATTTGGAGTTCCGCTGCGCAACTCAAAGAGTATCCATACGCCGCTTTTGTGGACAATGAAGACATAAACCTATGCTTTGAAGACCGCTACGATACAGAGGGCTTGCACAGGTACTACAAACCGATGCTAACTCGCCAACGCGACAGCCAAAATGTGACAATGGAGCTCTATCTTACAACGGCAGAAATCGCTTCTCTCTTTACAGCCGAAGGGACTATTCCCTCTATGCGAACACGATTTCGCTTTCATATTCAGGGAGAGAGTTCGCTGTTTCGCCTTGTAAGAATAGAGGATTGGAACACAGACAATAATTGCGTAAAATGCACTTTTGAACGAGAATTAAACGATTGAGAGGTATGCAAAACAGACAAAAATTTGTAACCCAGCTGTTTAGGAAATTGAAGCAACAATGTCCTGAGAGTGTATTGTTGCAGATGTGGAACGAAGGACTTCTCGACAAAAAGGCCGTTGAAAAGCTATACATTATCTCCGAAATTGAGCGCCGCGTACGAAATGGCGAGATAAAGACCAAAGTTATGGAACATCTCTCCAACGAGCTAAGTTGCTCCTACGAGAAAATCCGAGGAATCGTCTATCACAAATTTTAAATCGCTAAAAAATGGAAACACAAATTAAAATTACAAACGAAACCTCTGTGTGTACCATCGATATCGAGGGGGTAATAGGCATACCGGAGGATGAACAATTCAATAACTCCTCTCATAGCGTTGCAACCTACGAGCGACTTCGCGAAGAGATAGAGAAAATAGGCGGCATCGAGGCGAAGGATATCATCGTGAATATTCGCTCAACAGGAGGTGACGTAAATGATGCACTCCTCATATACGAAGCCCTCGTAGCGCTTGATGCAAAAATCACAACACGATGTTTTGGTTATACCGCCTCGGCTGCCACAATTATCGCCCAAGCCGCAAGCGAAGGTTGTAGAGAAATCGCCTCCTCGGCACTATATCTGGTCCACATGTCAAGTAGTGCTATCGAGGGCAATGCATCAGACCTTGTAGAGAGAATCGATCTGCTCAAAAAGACAGACGACCGCATTGCATCACTCTATGCAGCTCGTTCAAATCGCGACAAAGAGGAGTTCGTGACACTCATGAAACAAAACGGAGGTCGAGGTCGTTGGCTTGCCCCCGAAGAGGTCTTACAGGCCGGACTTGCAGATGTTATTATTGGAGTCGAAGAGGGTACAAAACGAACAACTATCATCGATAGGGTTAAGGATTGGTTCAACCCATCAGGCAAAGAGCGTACAGACGCTGCGCCCAACTCCGATATAAACATTTTGCACCTGCCACAAGACCTTTCGCAAGCAGCATCGACTATCGCCTTCGAGGAGGGACAGAACAAAGTTCGTGGCTCTGCAACCATTGTCTGCGAGGATCCTGCACTTGACGGTACTCCCATGTCGCCAAATGCAATGGCTTATGCCGAAGATCTCCACAACCTCAGATTAAGAAAAGCTTAAAAATTTTTTACCACTTTAACAAACTAACAAAAACTGAAAAACTATGATTATCGAAAATTCAAAAACCTACAATGTAACCGATGTTGAGAATCTCTTTTTCCGCCCATCGTTCTGTGGCAAATCGGCAGAAGATTTGGGAATTCGCGTTCTCTACAACATGCCAACACCAACAAAAGTTCCCATATTCTTCCATCACAACGACATCTTGAGGGAGTTCTCTTCGGGCTGGCAGGGCGGCACATCTGCCACAGTAGAGCAGAAGGAGATCGAGATGTCGAAGCTCAAAGCCGAGTCGGCATATTCGGCCGAGGTATACTTCTCGACCATCTACGAGATGCTTACAAACTCGGCAGAGGTTAACCTCGGCGACCTGAGTGGCACCGACCTCGAGAAGGCAGAAACAGAGCTCTTCCGCAGAGCTATTGTTGACAGCATCTACGCCACAACTTGGTTTGGTGACACAAGTGGTGATTTGTCGGACTACACCGGCTTTACAGGTTTTATCCGTAGAGTCATCGACATCTTCGAGGTGGAGGGATTGTGTGACTCTGTCGAGATCTATGAGATGACTCAGAAAACAGCCATCAACGAAATCTTATACAGCGTATGGGATCGTGCAAGCGATGAGTTGCGAGCCCTCTCTTCAAGTGGCAACTTGGTCTATTACGTAAGTTCGGACCTCTACGATGCATATCAGTTCTTCCTCGATGACAAGTGCGTGGTTAATCACGGAGTAAACCTTCTCGATGGTCGTCAAGGCTTGACCTATCATGGTATTCCTATTGTTGAGATTCCGTCTGGCAAGTACAACACAAGTCGCGCAGCGTCGTTCTGCATTCTTACCGACCGCCGCAACTTCGTCTTGGCACTCAACACAGCCGATTCGCCAGAGAAGGAGATTCGTATGTGGTACAACCCTGACGAGATGGAGAATCGACAGCGAGTGGTATTCCTCGCCGGTGCAACAATCGTGGATAGCAGCCTCGTCTCCGCAACTATATACGACAATGGCGTAAATACAAACGTAGATAACTAATGGCTAATAACAAACCTATTGGTGGGGTTGAGAGTTGTTCTCTCTACCCCGCCGATGCGGTGACAACGGCGATGTTTTCATGTGATGGTGTTGAGATTGAGTTATCGGGAACCCCCATAGAGGTTACGCTATTGGACGATGCCTCCAAATACGAAGAGTGTGCTCAATCGAAACTTGGAGCTACATGCGTATCGCACCTATTACAACTCGTAGCCGAAAGAAACGAAGCCGACAAATGGTTGGACAATGACTTTATCGAACGAGCCTATCTCAATGGTTTGGTTGCCGTAGTGTCATTGTGCGATGGTCGTCGCCTACTTGCCGGATACTCCGCGCTATTCGGCAACGAACAACCCCTAAGGCTCGAAAACGTCATCTCTACGTCAGGCTCCAGCCTCAACGAAACTCCCTCCGTAACCCTGCGACTCGTATCACAAGACACCGAGTTCTCGAGGGAGATTCTCTAAGAAGAGTTCCACTAACTTTATTAACGCTTTTAACTACGACATGGAAAACGCAAAGACAAAAAATATAATTTGCACCTCAACACAAAACAGTGCCGATGCATTGTATGCTCTCTCAAATGCAAAAGTGGAGAGCAAGGAGTTTTGGCGTTGGGGTACCGACAACAATATGCCGGAGGCTCTGGCTCTGTTGTCAAGACGCTCAACCGCTCATCGCCGCATCATAAACGACAAAGCCGATTACATCTCGGGCAAGGGTTTTAACTTCGATAGTTCGGTACCACTGCTTGGCAATTTGGTAAAACGCTCGAACGGAGATGGAGAGTCCTTGCGACAGGTGATAAATATGTTGGCATTCGACAAAGCGCTCTTTGGCAACGCCTTCTTGGAGATTGTTACAGACGAGCAACACTCCTTCCTCTCGCTCTACCACAAAGATGCAACACTCTGTCGTGTGGCCAAAGATTCTCAACATATTCTCTTGCACCACGATTGGGCACATTTTCGTTCGAGCGAGGCCATTTCGTTGCCTATATACCCACTATTCGAAAAGCAGGCCGATGGCTCTTTGCGCTCAATAATCCACTACAAGGATTATGAGCCGATGTTTCAGCACTATGGCGTTCCGCAATATATAGCCGGCTTGAATGTCTCGGCCATCGCCTACAAAACCGACCGATGGAACATCGCCCGCTTGGACAACTCCTTCCAACTCTCGGGCGTGATGATGATTGACAACGCTGTTGATAGCGAGGAGGAGGCTGCGAAGTTGGCCAAAATGGCTGAGCAGCGTTTTGCCGGCAAACCGGGACAGGTGATGTTTATAATCCGCGACGAGAGTTCTGACGACAACTCCCGTTTCATTCCTCTCGAATCGCAAAATGATGGCGATTGGAAGGAGCTTCACGACCAAGCAACGAGCGATATTGTGGTTGCCCACTCATGGTTTCGCTCTCTGAGTGGCTTGGACTACTCGACCGGTTTCAGCGCAGAGCGCATTCTTCACGAGTACGAAGTGGCTCTCAATACGGTGATTTTGGGAGAGCAGAGGGAACTCTTGGAGCCTATCGTTCATGCGATATCTTCGATTTTGAAGATTGATTGCTCGTCGCTCGAAATTATCAACCGCCCGCCAACGCGCTCAAAGCCTATCTATATGAAGGTTTGGGAGGCTCGTAAAGCTGACGGTTTAGAGTATGATGAAAACGACGAACGACAGCAACTATACCTCGCGGAAATCACAAAATACAACATTAAATCTATCGGTTAAACTATGAAGAACCTTATTACGAATGAACAAGTTATATCTTTGGCTTTCGGAGATGGTGAGTACCTGTCGCCAGAAGTTATTCTCGATTCGGACATCGCTGCAGCAGAAGCTCGCTACATTCTGCCGGTGGTGGGAACAGAGCTATACAATGCGCTGCTTGAAGGCTCTTACAAAGCGCTTCTTAACGATTTTGTCGCACCTGCGCTCGCTATGTCGGTCCGCACAATGATTCAACCGGCGCTAAATGTCCGCACAGGGCAGGCCGGGCTTCAAATCTCTTCATCTTTGAGGGCCGACTCTTCGACAAAAACAGCAATGCAGACATTGCAAAAATCACTACGACTTCGTCGTCAGGCTCTGCTAAAACGATTATCTAACTACCTAAACAACAACGCATCGGAGTTTCCCGAGTATGAGCCGAGCGCTGATGCCTTGCAAAAATGCTCAATCAATGGAGGTTATGTACAGATGTATTAACGGCGCAATACTTGGCTTGGCTGCACTATTTGCTCCAATTAAGCCTTTGATTTTTTGCGCACTATCATTTATTCTTGTCGATTTTATCACAGGAGTACTTGCCTCGCGTTGCGAAGCGAAGCAGAGATGCGAGCCGTGGTTTTTCTCTTCGCACGAGGCGTGGCGAACAATCCACAAGGCGGGTTTTGTTCTGCTTACAATAGCCATGAGCTGGCTTATCGAATGGTCTATTCTCGACTTTATGGCACTTAACCTCACCCGCATTATTACGGGGGTAATTTGTGGTGTTGAAATGTGGTCTTTCTTAGAGAATGCCTCGGTGTTGAGCGATGCGAAGCTATTTAAGTGGTTGCGCAACTATGTTAAACGAAAGGTCGAAAAGGAGATTGGCGTATATGACAAAGATGAGTAGAGGTCTTCGCAATTGCAACCCCGGCAATATTCGCATTGGTTCGTTTCGCTACAAAGGGGAAAAATCGAAGAGTAGCGATTCGGAATTTCGTCAGTTTGAGAGTATGGAGTGGGGTTATAGGGCAATGTTTGTGCTATTGCACACGTACGCCATAAAGCATGGTTGCTATACCCTACGCCAGATTATCAGTCGCTATGCTCCGCCAACCGAAAACTTCACCGAAGGCTATATTCGCCGAGTGGCACACGCTACCCACTTTTTACCTGACGAAACCATCTCAACAACCGATGGAGCCACCATGACAGCTGTCGTTGCAGCAATGTCCGAAGTAGAGAATGGCGTAAAGGCCGATATGGCAACAATTTGGCGCGCTTGGGAACTTTTTGTTGTGGATTTCCGTCAAAAATAGTTATCTTTGTGGTAACTATGAGGGGTGTTTCGGAAAATCTGGTAAACCGTATTGCAAAGATACCTATGGCAATGGTCATTATACCATTTGCTATGGGTATCTTTTTTGCTGATATGGTGCAGATTCCTATCTGGCTCCTATTTCTCGCCTGTTTGGTAACACTAATTGGGGTTATCACACTATCAAAATGGTGGCAAAACATCATGCTTTTTGCAATGGTTTTCATGGTCGGCTCGCTGCTACACTCCATATCTTACCGAGAGGGTTTGACGTATGGAAAACCTCTCAAAATGGTTCTCAAAATCGAAACATCTTCGGTCGAACGCAAAGGCTACACCTCTGCCGAGGCAAAAATCAAGGAGTGTGAAGATTGCTCATTCAACAACCTTAAAGTTGTACTTTGGGGCGACTCACTCACCCATTTTAACGCGGGCGATTACCTCCGTCTTACAACCACCGTGCGCCCATTCCGAGCCGAACGGGAGAGGTACGCGCTGCTAATGCATCATCGCGGATTTGCGGGTTCTGTTTCGGTAAATCATAGTGCCACCTATGAATATATCCCTACCGAAAAACCGACTCTGCACGATTGGGCCGTTGAACGACTACGCAGTGTGATGCCTGAAGGAGATGGGCGGGCTGTTGTTTTGGCGATGACTACGGGCGAGCGAAGCGAAATAGGCTCCGAATTACGACAGAACTACTCGACAAGTGGTGCATCGCATCTTTTGGCGGTATCGGGCCTGCATATCGGCATCGCTTTTATGCTTATAAATATCCTGCTTCTGCCTTTGGTATTCTTGCAATACGGAAATGTAATACGATCGTTGCTTGCCATTGTGCTGATTTGGCTCTACGTATGGCTCTGTGGAGTCTCGCCAAGTGCAGTGCGAGCAGCAATTATGTTTTCGTTATTGCAATTTTCGCTATCGTCACTGCGTAGCTACACAAGCATTAACATCTTGGCCGGTACAGCCTTTGTAATGTTGGCTTTCAACAGCCATTTATTGTTCGACATATCGTTCCAACTGTCGTTTATAGCCGTTGCGGGTATCGTTCTATGGGCTATGCCTATATACAAGCTCTGCATCACCAAATTTAAGGCTCTAAATTCGATTGTTGGTATTATGCTTGTCGGCATAGCTTCAACCTTGGCAACACTTCCTCTTGTGGCACATACATTCTCGATTATTTCGCTCGCAGGTATATTGATAAACCCAGCGGTTATTCTGCTTGCTAATGTCGTAGTCTTAGCAGGAGTCGTTTCTCTCGCCATTCCTCCGGTATCGATAGTTGCCGAGATTGCCGCCGAGTGGCAAAATCACGTTGTTGAGTGGGCCGCCAAACTACCATACGGGCACTTCGAAGTTACGATACCCGAATGGGCCATGTGGCTTATATATGGAGCTATGGGCGCAATAACACTTCTGTTTTTCTTGCTACCTAAACGAGAAAAAGAGCCTATAATCAAAGATAATTTGTAACTTTGCGGGTATGTTCAAGGTGGAGGATATAGAGATATTGTGTAGCGAGAGCGTTCGCCAAGCCATAGAGGAGAATATTGGTCGCAAATCGACCGATATCGCCCTTGATAGGCGTGTGCCACACGCCTCGATTGTTGCCACGCAGGTAAAAAATTTGCAAAAGGCTCGCACAAAACTACCCTCCTACTTCGCAGCACGCGCAATAGTTCCCACCCTCGCCTACGAACAATCTTCGAGCGAAGAGTGTGCCGAGCGCAAGGAGCTTTCGGGCGATAGTGTTTTGGATTTGACTTGCGGTTTGGGAGTTGATGCTCTCGCTCTATCGAAACGATTTCGTAGGGTTGTTACCATCGAGCGTAACGAAGGGGTGGCAGCCGTAGCAAGGGAGAATTTCAGAAGGCTCAGAGTCGACAATATTGAGGTTGTTTGCGCTTCGGCAGAGGAGTACCTCGCAGGTTGCACAGACCACTTCGATTGGTGCTTTTCCGACCCCGACAGGCGAGGAGCAAAGGGAGAAAAGTTGGTACGATTGGAGGATTGTTCTCCAAATGTGGTAACATTGATGCCACGACTTAAACAGATTGCCGACAAGGTTTGTATCAAATGCTCACCTCTGTTCGATGTTGATGAGGCTTTTCGCTTGTTTGGAGATTGCTCAGTGGAGTGTATATCGCTTGGTGGCGAGGCAAAAGAGGTAAATATCTATATTGATGGCTTGGCGGGACAAAGGCTCTCAGCGGTGGCGATTGGCATTGGCAAATTTTCGTGTAAAGCAGAGGATAGAGGGGGTGTGCAATGGAGTTGCATACCCGAAGATTTCACCCGATATCGCTATATTACCCTGCCAGATGTGTCGTTGCAACATGCCCGAATGGTCGCTGCGGCATTTAACGGCAAGAGCGATGTTTGGTCGAACAATGGCGTAGCACTTTCGGAGCAGCGACCCGAAGGAGTTTTGGGGCGAACTTTCGAGATTGAGGCAATATACAACATTGATAGTGCGTTTAAGCGAGTGATTAAGGGCGTGAAGGCGGAGATTTATCGCCGCGAGTTTCCTCTTTCGAATGCCGAGATATGCAAGCGTTATCGCTGTTCGGAGGGTGGCACCGAGAAGTGGTGCTTCACTCGCATTGGCGAGAAATATGTAGCAATAAAGATGAACAAAATATGAGAGTTGTAGTTATTGGTAGTGGAAATGTTGCAGAAAGCCTTGCTCAGGCAATAGCCGAAGCAGAAGGCTTGGACCTTGTGCAGGTTTTTGCCCGCAATGAGGAGCGAGGTCGTAAGGTTGCAGCATTAGCGCATACTGAGTGGAGTAACTCGGAGTTAGCCGAGGCAGATTTATACCTTATTTCCGTTAGCGACAATGCAGTGGCGGAGTGTGCAAAAACTTTGCATATCCCAGAAAATGCTGTTATAGCACACACGGCAGGGTGTTGTTCTATTGACACTCTTGTACCACATACTCACCGTGCGGTGTTCTACCCTTTCCAAACCTTTTCGGTTGGTCGCAAGGTCGATTTCTCGAAGGGTTATATCTTTTTGGAGGGAGCAACCGACCACGCACTACAAACCGTTAAAGAGGTGGCACACCGTCTAACCTCAAAAGTTGAGTTGGCAGATAGCTCACGCCGTGCCGTGATACATCTGTCGGGTGTCTTTGCCTGCAATTTTGCCAATGCCATGTATGCCAATGCTGCCGAGGTATTGGCGAGTGCAGGATTGCCGTTTGACATTGTCGCTCCGGTAATAGAGGAAACGGCACAGAAGGCGGTGGAGGTATTAAATCCTGCTGCAACTCAGACGGGCCCTGCTCGCCGAGGAGATACACAAACCCTTGAACGACACCACAAGATGTTAGCCGAGGAGCCACAAAAGAGAGAGATTTATGATAAAATAAGTGAAGATATATGCGAGAGAACAAAAATTTCAAAGAACTTTTAGCCGATGTAGAGGCTATCGTCTTCGATGTCGATGGTGTGATGACTGATGGCGGCATTATACCGTTAGCCGATGGCGATTTTATTCGTAAGTATTACGCCAAAGATGGGTATGCGTTGGCATACGCCACTTCGCACGGTTTCAATATCGGTGTTATCTCGGGAGGGTTCGGCAAAACATTGGAGAGCCGCATGGACCGTCTGCACATCAAGCATCGCTACTTGGGTTGTATGGATAAGATTGCAGCGATTGATGACTTTATCGCAAAAACGGGTGTCAAGCGCGAAAATGTAATCTATATGGGTGACGATATTCCCGATTTGGAGGTGTTGCGCCATGTTGGTATTCCGGTTGCTCCGGCAGATGCATGTAGTGAAGTACTGCAAACAGCAATATATGTTTCGGAGTACAAAGGTGGCGCAGGTGCCGTACGAGATATTATTGAGCAGGTTTTACGCGTAAAGGGCATTTGGGCTTTGGACTCAAAGGGTGTTATTGCAGACGACTCAAAAGATGTCGCTTCACGATAGAAGATGCAGGAGATAGAGCGTAAATATTTGACCTCTGACGACTCTTGGCGCAAGGAGGTCGTTCGTTCAATGCGCATAGCGCAGGGCTACTTATGCAGTCGTCGGGTTACAGCTCGCGTGCGCGTATGCGATGATGTAGGTATCTTGACCTTTAAAGGCAAAAGTCGCGATGGAGGGTTGAGTCGCTTCGAATGGGAACGCGAAGTCCCTGTAGGTGTGGCATGGCGACTACTCAACCGTTGCAACGGTGTGGTAGATAAGGTACGACATATTGTCGAGTATGAGGGACACACCTTTGAGATTGATGAGTTCAAGGGCGACAACGAAGGACTTATCATTGCCGAAGTGGAGCTCTCCGACCGCAACGAGAAGGTTTTGCTGCCGTCGTGGATTGGTGACGAGGTTACAGGCGAGAGATGTTTCTACAACTCGTTTCTCTCCAAGTACCCATTCAGAAGTTGGAAGAGTTGAGAAAAATTCTCAACTCTTTTTTTTGTTTTTTAGGGGCGATAGGGGTTATGGGAGAACTCAGGATTATAGGAAATTTAGAGTATTTTCCAAAACACACCTCGAAAGAAAACTTATTTTAAGGAGATGGTTGCAACACCCCACGACCTAATTTCTCGTCAGAAGTCGTGAGATTTCAAAATACCACCTCGATAGAAAAATCGTAAATGATTAGGCTATTTTTGAGGCAATCAAAAAGCCCGATGCGCAGCATACTAAATCGTATGTGAGCAATCGGGCTATTGAAGAGTGACTCAAAAAGAGTCAATCAGAACGATTTTTATTCGAGGTGTGGACCTGCTACAACCAACGCCTTTCCTGCCTCGTTAGTAGTGTACTTGCCGAAGTTCTTGATGAAACGGCTTGCGAGATCCTCTGCCTTCTTCTCCCACTCTGCTGCGTCAGCATAAGTGTCGCGTGGGTCGAGAATTGCAGGGTCTACACCTGGGAGTGCAGTTGGAACCTCAAAGTCGAATACAGGAATCTTCTTGGTTGGAGCCTCCAAAATTGCACCATCGAGGATTGCATCGATGATACCACGTGTATCCTTAATCGAGATACGCTTGCCTGTACCATTCCAACCTGTATTTACGAGGTATGCCTTAGCACCACTCTTCTCCATACGCTTAACCAACTCCTCAGCGTACTTTGTTGGGTGCAACTCCAAGAATGCCTGACCGAAGCAAGCCGAGAATGTTGGAGTAGGCTCGGTGATACCACGCTCAGTACCAGCCAACTTAGCGGTGAAGCCCGAAAGGAAGTAGTACTTTGTCTGCTCTGGAGTCAAAATCGAAACCGGAGGCAATACACCGAATGCATCAGCCGAAAGGAAGATAACGTTCTTCGCAGCCGGAGCAGCCGAGATTGGCGATACGATGTTGTCGATGTGGTAGATAGGGTACGAAACACGAGTATTCTCGGTTACGCTCTTATCGTTGAAGTCGATCTTACCGTTCTCGTCAACAGTTACATTCTCCAAGAGAGCGTCACGCTTGATAGCGTTGTAGATATCTGGCTCAGACTCCTTGTCGAGCTTAATAACCTTTGCATAGCAACCACCCTCGAAGTTGAAGATACCGTTGTCGTCCCAACCGTGCTCGTCATCACCGATAAGCTGACGCTTAGGGTCTGTCGAAAGGGTTGTCTTACCTGTACCCGAAAGACCGAAGAAGATAGCGGTCTCGCCCTTCTCGTTGGTGTTAGCCGAGCAGTGCATCGAAGCGATACCCTGCAATGGGAGGTAGTAGTTCATCATCGAGAACATACCCTTCTTCATCTCACCACCATACCAAGTGTTGATGATAACCTGCTCACGCGA